>JBAYFK010000096.1:0-6630 GCA_041667225.1 Candidatus Omnitrophota bacterium | reverse complement strand
GCACCCCAGTCATATATGGGCATACCCCACCTCTGTCCCTTAGCGCAATACATATCGGGTGGAGCGCCGGCAAGAGACCCCAGTTTAAAGAATTCCGGATGGCTCCATACGTCCGCGCTGTCTTTTGATACGAGTATAGGCAGATCGCCTTTTAACAAAACTCCTTTTTTATTTGCATAGTCCTTCGCTGCTTTTAGCTGCTTAAACAATTGCCATTGGACCCACATATGGAAGCTGATCTCAGGCTTGTGCTCATCCCGGAAATCTTTGAGCGCATCCTTATCGCGGTCCTTATAGGCACCCTCCCATTCGTACCATGCCTTGCCGTTGTTATGGTCTTTCAGGGCCTTGAACATGGCAAAATCTTCTATCCAGTAAGAATTTTCGCTTATGAACTTCTTGAATTGCGCGTCTTTGGAGAAGTCCCCGTCAAGGAACATATCCCGTACGAGCTGAGCCTTATCAGCCCTTATGGAATAATCGACGTGCGCCGGTCCGGCAGGATATTTTTTCTTTAATTTCGCTATCGCTTCCTTAAAGCTCTTTTTATCCGCGCCAGGAAGGGCCGTTAGAGATAAGTATACGGGCTCAAGCGCAAAGGAACTTATGGAATCATATGGGCATGAGACCGCCCCTACCTCGTTCATCGGCAGGAGCTGCAGGATCGAATTACCCGTTCCCTCGCACCAGTCTATAAGAAGTTTCATATCCTCGAGATCGCCGATCCCTACGCTCTTCTTCGAATATACATGAAAAAGCGGCACTACCACTCCGGCTCTTTTACGCACGCCTATCCTCTTCCACTTATCTTTTGATAAGCCGGACATAACCCCTTCGAGATCATTATTCTTTTTCATATTCTCCTTTACAACGTACTGATATTTATTATTGATAATATTATGCCGCTAATACTGATTTAATATCAGTATATCTTATATAACTCCGCCCGGGAGGTCAATATATTTGTAGAGAAATGTCTTTAAAAAATGTTGACAAATAAGCAAAAAAGTGTATATTTACTATATATTTGAAAGGAGGAAGCAAGAAATGGCAAAAGGTAAAGTAAAGTGGTTCAATAATCAAAAGGGTTATGGGTTCATTACTCCTGAAGACGGTAAGGATGTGTTCGTGCACCATACCGCTATACAGGGTGAAGGTTATAAGTCTTTAGAGGAAGGCCAGGAAGTGGAATTCGAGATAACGACCGGCCCGAAAGGCGAACAGGCTACGAACGTGGTTAAGTTATAATATTGACTTTATATTACCCAAGGCCCGGCAAAGATATTATTGCCGGGCCTTATTATTTCCCCTCATCCCAGTTACCCCAGTCAACCCAACCCAATTTTTTACGGGTCCTGTCACTCCCTCAACTTTTGCTAGGGCTACTACTCTCGGAAGCGTAACACTGACAGAGGACTCATAACTGCACCCCGAACACGCCCTTCGCAAAAGTCTCGGGAGTGCCACCCGTAAAAAATCAATACTTTGGTGAGGTGTGCGGACATGAGGCCAATGGGGTTGAGCCGTATAAATTTTGCGGAGAATACACTACCTAAAACTATTTAACCAAGAAACCGGCATAATTACCACTAACGCAAACGATCCATGAAAGCAAAATTAGGCGAAGCCCCTTGGCCTCGTGTCCGCAAGCTTTGGTAGTTTGCGACAAGCGCAAGCCAACACCCAAAAGTAAACGCCTGCGCGGGGAGGAAAGACTGGGAGGAGCTGCGGAGCGTTCGCTTGACATAATAATGATATCAATGTAGAATGTAGCGATCAGAAATTTTTTTTCTCAATTTTCAGTAACATTACAAGATCCGGAGGTGTTGTTATCATGGAGTTTAAAAACAAAATCCTTATTATCGGCTATGGGTCTGTGTCTAAATGCACCATTCCCATACTGTTAAAGCACATAAACATCCCTTACAGCAATATCACTGTGTTGGATTTTGCAGACAAGCGCAAAGAACTGAAATCCTGGATAGACAAAGGCGTAAAATATTCCCAGGAAAAGATCACTCCCATGAACCTGGCCTCCGAGCTTTCAAAACACGTATCTCCCGGCGGGCTTATCATCGACCTGGGCTGGAACATAGGCTGCGAAGATATCCTGACCTGGTGCCATGACAATTCCGTACTTTATGTGAACACTTCCGTGGAAGACTGGGACCCGTATGCGGATATCCATTCAAAGACACCTTACCAGAAATCACTTTATTACAGGCAGATGGAACTGCGCGACATGACGGCGAAGTGGAACGGTTCTTCATCTATGACGGCGATCGTAGATCACGGCGCCAATCCCGGCCTCATATCCCATTTTACGAAGAAGGGTATCGCCGACATAGCTGAAAAGTGCCTCAGGGATAAGACCGTAAAGATGAAGAGCGTAAAGGCGATCGAACATTTTCTCTGCGAAAAGAAGTTCAACTACCTGGCGAAAGAGCTGGGGATCAAGACGATACACTGCAGCGAAAGAGATACCCAGATAACGAATAAGCCTAAAGAAGTGGATGAGTTCGTAGGCACGTGGAGCGTAGAGGGGTTGAGAGAAGAAGGTGTATCTCCGGCGGAGATGGGCTGGGGCACTCACGAGACAAAATTGCCGAAGCTCTCTTACCTCCCGCAGCGCGGACCTAAAAATCAGATATTCCTTGCGCAGATGGGAATAAATACCTGGGTAAGGTCATGGATCCCGAATCAGGAAATAGTAGGCATGGTCATACGCCACGGCGAAGCGTTCGGTATCTCTGACAGGCTCACTGTATGGGAAGGCAAAAAAGCCGTTTACAGGCCGACCGTCCATTACGCGTATATGCCGTGCCATGAAACCATATCATCGCTGCATGAACTGCGCTGCAGGAATTATGAACTCCAGCCAAGATGGCGCATAATGTCGGACGAGATAACCGGCGGCGAAGATATATTGGGCGCGCTCATCATGGGGCATAAATATAACTCGTGGTGGACCGGAAGCGTTCTCAGCATCGAGGAGTCCCGGAAACTCATCCCGCACCAGAATGCCACCACCATGCAGGTAGCTATCGGTGTAGTTTCGGCCGTCATGTGGATGATAGAGAACCCGAAGAAAGGCCTATGCCTTCCCGACGACATCCCTCATGACTACATACTCAATATAGCAAAACCGTATCTTGGGAAACTTGTTTCCGTACAGTCTGACTGGACACCCCTTTCGAATTATCAGATATTCTTCAAGGAGAACCCGGACGCCGTACTGGACAAAAAGAATGTATGGGGTTTCGATAATTTCCTTTTTAAGCCGTAGATGTCGTCATTCTAATAACCGATCGGGAGACACCGGATAAATGGCAAATAGATCTAGTAAATGGCTGGAGAGTTTAAAAAGAATAGCGCATAAGAACGGGACGCCCGTGCTTATCATAGATCATGAGAAGATAAGACAGAACTATAAGGAATTCAAGGCGGAATTACCGAGGGTGCAGGCCTACTACGCCGTGAAAGCGAACCCGAACCCGGAGATCGTAAAGACCCTCTATAAGATCGGCGCAAGTTTTGACGTCGCTTCATTCCCGGAATTCATGATAGCCTATAAGAATATCAAGCACCTGTCAAAAAAGGCGCAACAGGATTTCATATGGGACAAGATCATCTACGCCAATACGATAAAGCAGGTTGAGACCCTCCACAAACTTGACCAGTACAAACCGCTGGTGACATTCGACAACATAGAAGAGCTCAAAAAGATAAAGAAACACTGCCCGCACGCGGGGCTCGTCCTTCGCATAAGGGTCCCAAATACCGGTTCTATGGTAGAGCTCTCATCGAAATTCGGCGCCCACCCGGGCGAAGCGGTCGATCTCATACTGGAGGCTCTTGCAGTCGGGCTCGTCGTTGAGGGTTTAAGTTTTCACGTGGGCAGCCAGTGCAACAATTTCGAGAACTATATGCAGGCCCTCCAGATCTCCGCGTCCATATTCAAAGAATCTGAATCCCGCGGGCACAAGATAAAGATCATAGACATCGGCGGCGGTTTCCCGGTGAAATATAACAATAAGGTGAGGTCGTTCAAGCTGCTGGCGCGCAAGCTCAATGTCGAGTTCGACAGGCTCTTCGCGAAAGATATCGAGATCCTCGCTGAACCGGGCCGGTTCATGGTGGCCAATGCTGGAACGCTCGTTACTAAGGTGATCGGGAAGGCCGTCCGCGACGGCAAGACGTGCTACTACCTCGATGACGGACTTTACCACACGTTCTCAGGGATAGCTTTCGATCATTGCCAGTACCCTCTCAAGTCTTTCAAGGACGGTGAGAAGAAGGTATGCGCGGCGTTCGGGCCTACATGCGACGCTCTCGACACGATATCGCTCGCAGAAGAGCTTCCGGACCTCGAGCTGGAAGATCTCGTATACGCCGAGAATATCGGAGCTTATTCCATTGCATCTTCCACGTACTTCAACGGTTTTCCGCCCGCGAAGGTCGTACATATCAATAAGTAGCCAAAAAGTATCTGGTTGCAATAAAATATTAATCTGCTATAATAGGACTCACATTGCGGGGTGGAGCAGCCTGGTAGCTCGTTGGGCTCATAACCCAAAGGTCGTCCGTTCGAATCGGACCCCCGCTACCAAATTTACAATAAAAATCCCGGAGAAAAGATCTCCGGGATTTTTTATGCTATTACCTGATATTTTACCCCTACTTTTGCTTGCGCGGGACCGTCTTTATGACTATCTCGCCATTCCTTACAACGCCTATCTTATCGCGGGCCCTCTTCTCTATATACGCCATATCCGTAAGGAGCCTTCGCTTCTCTTCCTCAAGCCTTTTCGTCTCGAGCCTTGTCGCTTTTATCTCTTCTTCCAGCATCCTGTTCTTGTACTGGAGCTCCTGATACTTAGCGAAAGGAGGCAGGAAAACGACAAGAACCGCGCCGGCTATGAACAAAAACCTGATTAGCCTGCTTTTCGCCATATCGCCTTGCCATATACGGCCTTTTTACCAAGTTCCTCTTCTATGCGTAGGAGTTCATTATATTTACAGATCCTTTCGGACCTGCAGGCTGAACCGGTCTTTATCTGCCCGGTATTGGTCGCGACCACTAGATGCGATATTGTCGTATCTTCCGTCTCTCCGGAGCGGTGAGAAACGACTGCCGTATAGCCTGCTTTTTTGGCGAGATCGATCGCTTCGAGCGTCTCCGTAAGAGTGCCGATCTGATTGACCTTTATGAGAATGGAATTGGCGACGCCCTTCTCTATCCCCATGCGCAGCCTCTTCACGTTCGTTACGAAAAGGTCATCTCCCACGATCTGTATCTTCTTACCAAGAGAGTCCGTCATGCCTTTCCAGCCGGCCCAATCATCTTCTGCGAGTCCGTCCTCGATCGAAACGATGGGATATTTATCAACCCACTTTGCATAGAAGTCTATCATGTCCGAGCTCGAATTTTCCTTCTTGGGCTCCGCCTCGAGAATGTATTTCCCGTTCTCATAGAAAGAGCTTGCAGCCGGATCCAAAGCTATGGCCACATCTTTTCCCGCTTTATAACCGGCTTTATCTATAGCGGCCAGTATCACCTCGATCGCCTCTACGTTCGACTTGAGATCCGGGGCGAACCCGCCCTCATCTCCTACCGCCGTCGAAAGTTTTTTATCGTGCAGGATCTTCTTCAGGTTGTGAAAAATTTCAGCGCCGCACCTGAGCGCCTCGCTGAAAGAATTCACACCGATCGGCATAGCCATGAATTCCTGGAGATCCACGTTATTGTCGGCATGCGCTCCGCCGTTCAATATGTTCATCATAGGTATGGGAAGTATGTTGGCTCTGTCGCCGCCGATGTACCTGTAGAGAGGCATCTTCTTGGAAGCCGCAGCCGCTTTAGCGTTGGCCATAGATACTCCAAGGATGGCGTTTGCGCCGAGCCTGCCCTTATTCTCCGTCCCGTCCAGGTCTATCATAAGCTGGTCGAGCTCGCCCTGCATGAAGGAATCTTTGCCCTTCACCGCTTTCCTTATTTCGCCGTTCACATTGTCGACAGCTTTTCTAACGCCCTTACCCATATAGCGGCTCTTGTCGCCGTCGCGCAGTTCCACCGCCTCGTGTTCTCCCGTAGATGCCCCGCTCGGTACCGCGGCGCGGCCGAACGACCCGTCGTCCAGCGTCACGTCCACCTCTACCGTAGGGTTGCCTCTTGAATCAAGAATTTCACGCGCTTTAACATCTTTTATCTTTGCACTCATATTATCCTTACCTTTCTCCCTTCTATCTTTAATTTTCCTTCGACGAATAACCTTACCGCCTCGGGATATAGTTTATGTTCTTCCTTATGGACACGTTCCAACAGGCTCTCCTCCGTATCATCATCCTTTACCTCTACAGTCGTCTGCAGGATAATAGGGCCGCTGTCGAGCTTATCGGTCACGAAATGCACGGTCGGCCCGGTAACCTTTACTCCGTATTCAAGGGCATCTTTTATCCCGTGCGTCCCTTTGAAGGCCGGCAAAAGCGCCGGATGGATGTTCAGGATCCTGTTATTGAACTCTTTTATAAAATACGGGCTCACCAGCCTCATGAACCCTGCCAGCACTACGAGTTTTACGCTGTGTTCCTTTAGCTTCTTTACTACCGCTTTATCGAAAGATTCCCGCG
>JBAYFK010000095.1:0-6909 GCA_041667225.1 Candidatus Omnitrophota bacterium | reverse complement strand
TGATAACCGCGTCTACGTCGTCAATGATCGTCTTCATATAATCGAGCATCTTCCCGATAATGCTATCGTCCATAGCCCTGACATGTTCGCGGTCTATCCTGACCACCTGCTGATGATGGGCCACTACGCGCGTCTTGAGGATGGTGGGCCTTGACGGATCGACGATGACGCCGGATACGTTTATACCTTTTTGTTCAAGCTCACCCTTTAGTATAGCCCCTGTCTCGTCATTGCCGATGACGCCGACGAGCCGCACTTCGGCGCCGAGCGACCTCAGGTTATTGGCGACATTCGAAGCCCCTCCGGGCATATAACTTTCATTCTTTGCCCACACGACCGGGACGGGAGCCTCAGGAGATATCCTGGACACTTCTCCCCAAATGAATTCGTCAAGTATCAGATCCCCGACGACAAGCACCCTGGCTTTCTTAAAATTCCCTATTATCTTGTTCAGCTTGCTGAAATCCATCTTCTTCATATTCATCATATTTTCTCTATTATAGACCTGTAAAGAAGCGGTATCATTATCTCGTGATGCCCTATTATATTGAACCCGCGCCCTCCGCTCGATGTGGGACGCGAAACTACGTTCTGATTAGGCCTGTATTGGCTTATCATGTCAAAGTTAGCCGTATTAAAATTGTCGAGATGGTATCCGAGGTTTCTGGCAACTGTCACGGCCTTCAAAAAAACCTCGGGCAGTATGACGGCTGAACCGATATTGATCGTCACCCCGCCCTCAAGGTTAGAGATCGAATATATGAAGTTCTTAAAATCGAGGAGCGATCCCTCGCCTATCGCCGCGCCGTTCGCCGATGGATGCTGGTGTATTATGTCGGTGCCTATAGCTACATGGGCTGTCACAGGAACGTTAAGTTCATGGCCATTGGCAAGTATACTGAATTCTTTGTGCGGAGCTTTTATGCGTGAAATGCTCCCGCCTACCGCCTCACCGATGCCTATGCCTTCTTTAAAACCTTGATTTATGGCCTCGTTTATGAACGAGGCGGTCTCTTTTGCCATGCCGAAAGTACCGTCGACTATTCCTTCGCCGACATCCTCGCTCGTCCTGCCGATCATCGCTATCTCGGTGTCGTGAATTACCCCGGCGCCGTTCAAAGCAACGGCCTTTATAACACCCCTCTTCATCAGGTCGATTATTATGGGGGACAAGCCGCATTTGATAACGTGCGCCCCCATCATGACTATGACCATCTTGCCGTCTTTATGCGCTTTCACTATCGCATCGACAAGAATTTTGAAATTCATGCTCGTCAAAATGCCGGGGAGCGTTTCGTAGAAATCTTTGAACGAATCCCCCTTTTTAGAAAGCCCCGCGAAATCCTTTATCGCGACCTTACACTTTCTCGCGTTAAGAGGTATCGTCTTGATCTTTTTCAGGTCAACTCTCTGCCTTGACATATCTTCCCTCGTTAATTTCCCGTTATTCTAACATGAAGCCAATTTACCGTCAAATCAAATATGGACGCAGCTCGTTTTGCCACTAAACCTTTATGTTACCCTTAAGTTCGATCATAAGAGCTATTGTGATATATATGAGCAGGGCCCAAAGGATCAACCTAACCACCTTTCTGATCATTTTTTTTCTATCCCTTCAAGCAGGCTTGATGCGGAGGCGACCACTTCAACGGGCGTTACGGCCTGGAGGCACTTGAAGCCCAGGCTGCAATTATGCGCCATGCAGATTTCGCAGCCGGCATCCTTGTGCAGCGCAATGTCGTTCCTTCCGCTCGGCCCCCACCTGTCAGGGGATAACCCTCTATCGCTGCGTCCAAATATAGCTACTACGGGCGTCCCGACTGCGCAGGCAATATGCACAGGCCCTGAATCGTTGGATATAAAAAGCCTTGAATTCCTTAGGACGCTGGCAATATCGGCTACCGTTGTCATCCCTGCAAGGTTGACGGCCTTTCTCTTCATGCCTGCGGCCACCTGGGCAGCAAATTGCTCATCTTCTTTTCCGGATATCAGGCATACCTTCATGCCGTACTTATCGGACAACTCGTCGGCAACTATAGCGAAATTCTCAGGTTTCCATCTTTTTGAGGGGCAGCTGGCGCCCGGATTTATAGTAAGGACTTTATCGCCGGGCCCTATGCCATTCGCCGAAAATATATCTTTGATCTTCAGGTCGCTCTCATTGTTAACGGGCATGTAGAGCTTCCGTTCTTTCGGCTCTATCCCAATGTAAGTCAGGAGGTCGAGAGTATAATCTATTTCATGTTTCAAGCCGAACTGTTTTGTATGCGGTACCTTCCTTGTAAGCAGGAAGGCCCCCTTCTTGTCGTACCCTAGCCTCTCGGGGATCAGCGATAGGTAAACTATGAGATGCGTTCTGAATGTCGGGTGGAGAATGATAGCCAGGTCGTATCTTCTTTTAAATATCTCTGCTATAAATTTAAGATTGCCGAAAAGGCCCTTCTCCTTGCCGTTCTTATCATAGATGATGACATCGTTAAGGTACGGGTTGCCTCTTACCACATCTTCATCATAAGGCCTCGTCATGAAAGAGATGCGGCTTTCCGGGTATGCGTCCCTGACGGCCTTTATCGCCGGGGTCGACAACAGGACGTCCCCGATCCTGTCAAGCCTGACCATCAATATATTCTTATATCTCTTCATATCCCTCGATCATCAGCTTTGCCGCGCCAAAGACATCGGCAGAGCTTACCAGCTTCATGCACTCATGTCCCCGCTCGCAAGTTGCGCTTTCACACGGCGAACATGACAATTTTGTGCTCATCACTACGTCGAACTCACCCGTGGGCCCATACCTGTCAGGATTTGTAGGGCCGAATATGGCCAGCACCTTTATTCCGATAGCACATCCCAGATGGAGCGGCGCGCTGTCATTAGTTATTATAAGTTTCGACCTCTTCATCAGACTGGCCAGCTGGCGGATATTCGTCTTGTCGACAAGGTTATACGGCCGCCCCTTCATTTTGTTGATGATCGTAGAAACTATCTTTGCATCCTCTCCCATCCCCACAAACACAACGCTCGCCTTGCACTCGTCGATGAGCAGATCCGCGACCTCGGCAAAACCCTCCGGCCTCCACCGTTTAAGATGGCTCTTCGATCCGGGGTTGATGATGACGATCGGCTCGGCAATGCCGCTTGCCGCGAGTAGACCGGATACATAGTCTTCATCCTCTTTCGGTATATAGATGTATGACGGCTCTATAAGGTTCTCGATGCCCAGAGAGACGAGCCTGTACAGATGCTTCTGTCTGCTATGGATGATATCCTTGGGAAACCGCTGTATCGTTCCCGTCCTGAACCGCGGTCCCAGCAAAAGCGGGAATATCGTATTGCGCAGATCGACGACCATATCATATTTCAGTTTTTTAAGTTTAAGGTGGAGCCTGCGCTTCTGGGATATCGGCAGATGCTTGTCGTATATTATTAGCTTGAATACTGCCGGATCCTTTTCAAATATCTCCTTGCCGTTTGGGCCCACCATCACATCGATCCTTGCCGATGGAAATTCTTTTGAGAGCGTTCCAATAACAGGCGTGGTCAGGATGATATCGCCGACATTGCTCAGCGTAATGACGAGGATGCGCTTGACCTGCGTTTTATCTATAACCATTTTTTTATTTCTCCAAACTGAGCAGCTCTTCAGCTTCTTTGAAGACGTCTTCTACCGAGATCTCCGCCATGCAGCTGTTATAGGTACACGTTTTGTCATAGCAGGGTATATTGCACTCTCGAACCTTGGATATCACGTGATAATCCCCTCTTCCATAAGGCCCTGTAAGCTTCGGCGATGTAGGGCCGAATAGAGCTATGACCTTCGTCTTCATCGCCACGCCGATATGCATAGGGCCCGTATCGTTTGCTATTACAAGCTGGGCCCTTTCGAGAAGAGCGCCGAGCTGCTTCAGATCCGTCTTACCGCTGGCGATCGCGAGGGGGAACCTCATCTTCTTCTGTATGCCTTCCGCCAGTTTTATATCTTTAAGTCCGCCTGCCGCTACGACCTTTACCTTAAATTTTTCGATCAATAGATCCGATAGCTTCGCAAAATTTTCAGCCGGCCACCTCTTTGGGTCCCAATTCCCCCCGGGACAAATGACTACAAGCCGGTCGCTTTCCGAAACGCCAAGTTCAGCGAGAAGCTCCTTAACGAACATACGGTCCGCAGCGCCAACGAAGAACTCATACGAAACATCCGTAACCTTAATCCCCTGCGAATGAGCAAGAGCCAAAAAATATTCTACTTTATGGATACTTTCGACCGGCTCCTTGAGAGCCGTAGTAAGGAGAAAGCCTCTGCCCTTAGTGGCGTAACCTATTCTATGTTTTATGCCGGCCAGCCACGTCAGCAAGGCCTTTGTAAAAGATCTGTGCAGGATATAGGACGTATCAAAATGTTTCCTGCGCAGTTCCCGGACCAGGCGGGCCTTCCCTATCAGACTTTTATGGATACCTTCCTCGTCATACAATATCACTTCGTCGATACGCGGGTCCCCCTCGAGCATGTCTTTGCAGCGCGGATGGAGAAGACAGGCAATATGGCTCCCCGGTTCAGCGTCGCGAAGCGCCTTTATGAAAGGGGTTGAGAATATTATGTCACCCACCCAGTTGACATTGACTATAAGTATCCGTTTAGGGTTCTCAGTCATGACGCTTATCCTTTATCCAGGTGTATAAAGGAGTAGTCTTGGCCCAGAAGATGAACATGTTGGCTGCCGACTCCGATATTTTAACCCGCTTTACCGCATATATATCTCTTCGGGGATTACCCTTCGCGGGATTCGTCGCAACGGCAACGACGTAACCTGCATCCCTGACAGCCGCCTTTGCCCTGTCGTCGAAGATCCCTCCGGGATAACAGAACGATTTTACCCGGACGCCCAACTTCTGCTCCAAGATCTCCTTCGACCCCGCGATCTCATCCCGCAAACCATCCCTGCTGAGCGAAGTAAGCCATGGATGGCTCTTCGAATGGCTGCCGATATCGGCGATGCCGGATGCGCTCATCTCGCGCAGCTCTTTCCAGTCCATATATCCAGGGACCCCGACACGGTCTACAATAACAAAGAATGTAGCAGGGATAGACAGCTTTTTAAGGATCGGGTAAGCGTGGCTGAAATTATTACTCGCGCCGTCATCGAAAGTTATAGCTACCGTACGCGGCGGAGCCTTCTCCTTTTTTTCAATGTATGAAACTACCTTGTCGAGACTGACAACATTGTAGCGGTAAGCGCGAAGAAACTCCATCTGGCGCTTAAATGTCTCCGGAGTTATATATAGAGACGATCCCTTTTCGACAGGCCCTACATAATGGTACATGAGGACGGGTATTTCATCTACATTGGCCAGGAATGCTGCCGCAAAAAGCGATACTATAATCACCGCTGCCGCAACAGCTAAAAATATATTCCTTCTCGATCTATATACGGCTTTCACTTAAGCACCCTTTCGTAAACCTTCCTGACATTATCCGACATATCGGAAAGCGAAAAACGTTCCCGAACGACAGACTTGCCTTTATCACCCAATCTCTTTGCTGAGCTCATATCTTCCAGGAGCGCTAGAACTGCCCTAGCGATAGATGCGGGATCTCCTACGGGAACAAGCACGCCACTCTCTCCGTTCTTTATTACGTCGCTTATACCGCCCACATCGGACGCTATGCACGGCCTGCCTGAAGCAAGGGCTTCAAGAAGCGCTATGCCCAGCCCCTCCTTAACCGAAGGGAATATGAATAGGTCCATGACAGAAAGATACTTAAGCGTATCCGGATCTGAATTGTAAAAATGGAACGATCCGTCGATACCGAGTGTCCGCGCAAGCCCCTTAAGAGCGTTTTCTTCCGGCCCATCCCCTACTATTACACACTGCGCATCTTTTCTTACCTTCACGATATCCTTCATAGCCTCGACGAGGAACTTCTGCCCCTTTACAGAGGAAAGCCTGCCGATAGTGCCTATGACCGGCCCCGCGGTAAGTCCGAGCCCCCTCTTTAAAGCGGCGACATTTTCCGCGTTGCTATCCGGGGAAAATTTCTTTATATCGACGCCGCTATAGACAAGGGCTATCCTCTCTTCCCGGACGCCGAGATCATGCGCTAAATGGTTCTTAACCGGCTCGCTGATGGCGATAACCCTTCGGCCCCACGTATCGAATATCTTGCGCATCCTGGTCTTGAAATAACCATGACATGTCGTGACATACGGAACCCCGGCAAGCGGGCATGCAAAGAAGGCTACGACCTGAGAAACACGCGTATGCGCGTGGACGATGTCGGGCTTCTCATCTTTTATGATCTTTATCAATTTGAATATCGCGCTGAATACCTTCGGGCTCAACTCTGATTTTGTCTTTATATCAAGATATTTATGGGGAATGCCTTTCTCTTCGAAAGAGGGCTCAAGTCCTCCGCCGGATGAAACGACAACGACTTCCGCCCCCCTTTCCTTCAACGCGCCGGAAAGGGTCAGGATATAGTTGGCGATACCGCCTATATTAAGATGTGTGGTTAACTGGATAACTTTCACTGTGCGCCTTTTCACGTAGATTCTTTATTTGATCGAAGACCTCGTCCACCGTGATCTTTTTCATGCATTTGACGCTCTTGGAACAGCGCGGGCTGTAACAAGGTCCGCACCTGAGTTCCTTCGCCTTAAAGATAAGCGCGTGAATATCCGACGGCGGAAGGTGCCTGGCGGGATCGGTCGGTCCGAACAGGGCAACGAAAGGAACGCCCATTGCAGCGGCGATATGCATCGGCGCGGAATCAGGGGTCACATATGCCGCAAAGCTCTTCATGAGGGCCGCAAGCACTGGTATCGACGTCTTACCCGCAACTATAATCGGTTTGGAAGAAGCAAGTTTGGATACCTTATTAATCGTCTCCATATCCGCGTTCGTTCCGGTCAG
>JBAYFK010000094.1:0-6930 GCA_041667225.1 Candidatus Omnitrophota bacterium | reverse complement strand
GTCGACCTCCTGGAGATCAACTTCAGAAACTATGTCGAACGAAAAACTATCTTTACCCATCTTAATTCCTCCTTGAAATTCCTCAATCCGTAATATTGATCTTTCTGCGCATTTCCTTCTTTTCAGAATGGATCTTCTTGGCGGCCAGCACCTTCTCTTTCGCCCTTTTAGAGCGTTTCCTCTTCTGCCGCCGTATCTTCTCGATCCGGCGCCTCTCTTCGGACAGGCTGCCGAGCGTTAAAGTCTCGATCTTATCGGCCAGGGACCTGCGCGCCCTAAAACGGTTCAAGGCCTGCGACCGCTCATGAGAACATTTTACTTCGATGCCGGAAGGGAGATGTTTCAGGTAGACACCGGAAGAGACCTTATTTACGTTCTGCCCTCCGGGCCCGGGCGACCTTATAAAACGCTCGACGAGATCGCATTCTTTTATTCCGAAACGGTCCATCTTCTGACGAAGCGCATTATTTTTCCTGTAATTTACTCCGGACATCTCCATATAAGGATCACCTGCGCTTCATAAAAAATAATAACTCCCTTGACCACAGGGAGTTATTACCATAAACCTGATATTAAGCCCTCTCTAAATACTCCCCTGTCCTGGTGTCGATCTTTAACACATCGCCATCCTTGATAAAAAGAGGTACATTGACCGTGATACCCGTTTCCAGTTTCGCAGGCTTCATGGCTTTCCCGGATGTGTCTCCGCGCGTACCCGGAGCCGACTCTATGACCTTGAGCTCTACACTGCACGGAAGCTCTACAGCAAGCGCTTCATGTCCATGATAGAGCAGCTCTACCTCCAGGTTCTCTTTCAAATAATCCTTATTTGAGCCGACCATCTCATCCGTTATGATGAGAGTGTCGTATGTCTCCATATCCATGAAATGATAGCCGGAATGATCCCTGAAGAGATACTGCACTTTCTTCGAATCAAGCTCCACCCTCTCCACCTGATCGCCGGGAGAGTAGCGTTTATTGACTATCTTGGGATTGAGCAGGCTCTTGAGCGTTGCCTGATATATGGCTCGTAAATTCCCCGGCGTCTTGTGATCCATATCTATGACTGAGTACAGTTCGCCGTCTTCTTTTATTATCATTCCTTTTTTTATTTCTGAAGCTTTCACTATGAACCCTCCCGATTGCAGCAAATTTTCTTAATTTACTTTTATCTTCACCTTATCTTCTTTGAGCGTCTTCTTCCTCGGGATAACGATCTCGAGAACGCCGTCTCTATAGGATGCCGTGATGCCTTCGTTCATGCCTTCGGCGGGCAATTCCAGTATCCGCTCAAATCTACCAAGAGACCTCTCCTGCCTTACCATGCCGGGCGCGGTCTCTTTCTTCACAGTCTCTCTCGTCCCGGATATCTTCAGGATCTTGTTATTCTCGAGCGTTATTTCGATCTTATCCTTTGACATCCCCGGGAGATCTGCCCGTACTATAATATTCTTATCCGTCTCCGCCACGTCCACTTTTACATCCGCGCCGAACGTACCTGACGTTCCAAGGCCTTGTTCCGGATATGTGGCTACTATGTCTTTTACGAGCTTATCCATCTCTCTCTTCATGCGCACTATCTTGGTCCGTAGCTGCTCGAGATCCTTATATTCATCTCCGCTTTCAGCCGTCACGGCAAACGACGGAGACGCAAAGGCAATTACCAATAAAAGAGCTATGGCGGTCTTTTTCATAGGGGCCCCTCTCTATTTGATGAGCTTCTCCGCTATCTGTACGGCATTCAGCGCCGCGCCTTTACGGATATTGTCGCTCACTACCCACATCGAAATACCGTTCTTAACGGAATCATCTTCTCTGATCCTGCCGACGAAGGTCTCGTCCCGTCCTTCGGCATCGACAGGCATCGGGTACAGCCCCTTTTCCGGGCAGTCTACCACCTTAACTCCGGGCGCCTTCGAAAGGAGCTTACGCACCCTGGCGGCGGAAATATGCTTCCTGGTCTCGATAGTCACGCTCTCTGAATGGGCATACAGGACCGGAACCCTTACACAGGTGGCGTTCACTTTGATGCCGGGAGCTTCCATTATCTTCCTGGTCTCATTCACCATCTTCATCTCTTCCTTGGTGTATCCATTATCGAGGAATACATCTATCTGCGGGATGAGGTTGAAAGCTATCCTGTGCAGGAACTCTTTCGGCGTGACCTTCTTCCCGGAAAGAAATCGCTTCGACTGCTCCAGCAGCTCAGTGATCTTCTTCTGGCCGCCGCCCGACACGGATTGGTAAGTCGTAACGACTATCCTCTTTATGCCGACCGCCTTATGTATGGGCCATAACGCAACGACCATCTGGATGGTCGAGCAGTTAGGATTGGCTATAATACCTTTATTATCCTTTATACGGCGCTCATTTACTTCGGGCACGACGAGAGGGATCGACTTCTCCATCCTGAACGCGCTCGAATTATCAACGCATACAGCGCCGGCTTTCACTGCGCTGGGCAGGAATTCAAGGCTTCTCGAAGCGCCGGCGCTTGCAAGGACTATATCCACATCCTTGAAAGAGTCGTGCGTCAACACCTCGATGGGATACAACTTCCCGTTAAACTTAAGTTTCTTACCCTTTGAACGGGCCGATGCCAAGAGCTTTAAATTGGCTATGGGAAATTTGCGCTGTTCCAGGATCCTTAAGAAACAATTCCCGACCGCGCCGGTAGCCCCCATTACCGCAACATTGTACTTCTTCTTCATAGATTCTCCACCACCAGATCTCCGATCTGTTCGGTCGTATACCCCATCTTGCCGGCAGCGAGGCTCTTCAGGTCATTTGCCACGATCTTCATGACGGCAGTCTCGATCGCCTCGGCAGCCTTTGGTTCTCCGATATTATCCAGAAGCATACCTACCGCGCATATCGCAGCCAGCGGGTTGATCACATTCTTTCCCGTATATTTAGGCGCAGATCCGCCTATCGGCTCGAACATAGACACGCCTTCGGGATTTATATTCCCGCCCGCCGCTATGCCCATACCGCCCTGTATCATAGCGCCGAGATCTGTAATGATATCGCCGAATATATTGTCCGTAACGATGACGTCGAACCATTCCGGGTTCTTCACGAACCACATGGTCGTCGCGTCAACATGAGCGTAATCCGTCTGGATGTCCGGATATTCTTTCTTCACCTCATCGAATGTCCTCTGCCAGAGGTCCCAGGCATACGTAAGAACGTTCGTCTTGCCGCAGAGAGTCAGTTTTTTCCTCTTATCCCTCTTGCGGCAATATTCGAAAGCGTAACGTATGCAGCGCTCTACGCCTTTTCTTGTGTTGTAGGATATCTGCGTCGCCACCTCGTTCTTCTTACCCTTATTGACGAACTTGCCCATTCCTTTGTAAAGCCCTTCCGAATTCTCGCGCACTACTACAAAGTCTATATCTTCCGGCTTCTTATCTTTCAAAGGACAGAAAGCGGAATTATAAAGCTTGACCGGCCTTAAGTTTATATACTGGTCGAGCGCGAAACGGGTCTTGAGCAAGATACCCTGTTCAAGTATGCCCGGCTTTACTTCGGGATGTCCTATGGCTCCGAGGAATATAGCGTCGTACTTCTTAAGGTTCGCGAGCTCTTTCGTCGATACCGTCTTACCGGTCTTGAGATACCGCTCTCCGCCGTAATCGAATATCTCTTCGGTGTATTTAAATCCAAATTTCTTTGAGGCTGCCTTTAGGACCTTTAAACCCTCCTTTACTACTTCCGGGCCCGTCCCGTCTCCTGGAATTACCGCTATTTTATAATTTTTTTCTTTCATACTGGCGTTTCTCCTTTATACGATTATTTCTTTGAACCCTTCTTTATGGAATTTATCAATCCGCCCGCGCTGACGATCTTCTGCATAAAGGGAGGGTACTTTTCTATCTTGTAACACTCTTTGGTCTTAAGATTCTTTATGACACCCTGCGCCGTATCGACCGACACTGAATCACCGTTCTTTATCTTTTCGGAAGCCTCTTTGGACTCTATGATAGGCAGCCCGATGTTTATGCTATTCCTGAAGAATATCCTCGCGAAACTTTCCGCGATCACGCACGAAACGCCGCTGGCCTTGATCGCTATCGGCGCATGTTCCCTTGAAGAACCGCATCCGAAATTCTTACCGGCTACGATTATCTCGCCCGGACGGACTTTCGCGGCAAAGGTCTTATCTACATCTTCCATGCAGTACTTGGCCAATTCCGCCTTATCGGTCGTATTAAGGTACCGTGCCGGTATTATCTCGTCTGTGTTTATATCGTTGCCGAATTTATGTGTCTTACCTGAATATTTCATATTAAAGCACCTCTTCCGGATGGGCTATCCTGCCCTTTATCGCGCTGGCGGCAGCCACTGCCGGGTTTGAAAGGTATACCCCGCTGGCGGGATGCCCCATCCTTCCCACAAAGTTCCTGTTGGTCGTAGATATGGCCTTTTCTCCTTCGGCAAGTATTCCCATATGGCCTCCCAGGCACGGCCCGCACGTAGGAGTCGAAAAGACACCGCCGGCCTCGATGAATATTTTAGCAAGCCCTTCATTCACGCACTCAAGATATACTTTCTGCGTGGCCGGTATGACTATAAGTCTGGTGCTCGACTTTACTTTCTTCCCCCGGAGCAGCTTGGCAGCTATACGCATATCGGAGATCCTGCCGTTCGTACACGAACCTATGACCACCTGATCTACGGATACATCCTTCAATTCGCTTGCCGGCTTTACATTGCTCGGCAGGTTGGGACATGCGACTACGGGCTCGATCTTACGAGCGTCATATTCGATCACTTCCGAGTATTTCGCGTCTTCATCGCTGGAATAGTACTTTCCCAAACTTGCGCGGCGCCTATCCTTTATAGATTTAACATATTTCGCGGTCGTCTTGTCAGGAGCTATGATGCCGCTCTTACCGCCGGCCTCGATCGCCATATTGCACATCGTCAGCCTGTCGTCTATTGGAAGGCCCTCTATCGTAGGCCCGCAGAACTCCATCGCTTTGTATAACGCTCCGTCGACGCCTATATTGCCGATCGTGTGAAGTATCAGGTCCTTACCGCCGATCCATTTATTCATCTTGCCTGTAAAAATGAATTTTATCGACTCAGGCACTTTAAGCCAGCACTCGCCGGTAGCCATCGCGGCAGCAAGGTCCGTTGAACCAACGCCGCTCGAAAATGCTCCAAGCGCGCCATAAGTACAAGTGTGGGAATCGGCCCCTACTACAAGGTCTCCGGGCAGCACAAGGCCTACTTCGGGTAGAAGCGCATGTTCAACACCCATCTTGCCGATCTCAAAGTAGTTCTTGATCGAATACTTCTTCGCGAATTCCGCCAATTTTTTGCACTGGTTCGCGCTCTTCATATCCTTTGCCGGAGCAAAATGGTCCGGAACGAGCACGACCCTGTTCTTGTCAAATACCTTCTTAACGCCCAGCTTATCGAATTCCTCGAAGGCAAAAGGCGCAGTAATGTCGTTACCCAAGCAAATATCGACTCGCGCATTTATGAATTCGCCCGGATGTATCTCTTTAAGATTGGTATGCTTCAATAATATCTTTTCTGTGATCGTATGGCCCATCATTCCACCTTTTTAGTGTCGGTTCTAAATCTCTCTCTTCACCGCGATTTCCTTACACTTCGGGAAATATACGCATTTTATGCACTCGCTCCATATCTTGTGAGGAAGTTCTTCCTTGTCTATCACTTTGAAACCGTTAAGCTTGAAAAAATCCGGCACGTACGTCAGCGCGAATACTTTCTTTACTTTGAGATCCTTCGCCTCTTTCAAGCAATAATCCAGAAGCTTTGTCCCGATCCCCTTGCCTGCCTTGGCGCTCGCGACTGCCAGGCTCTTTATTTCTGCAAGGTCCTCCCAGTCTATGTGGAGAGCGCAGCATCCGTATATCTTACCGCCTTCCTCATACACTACAAAATCCCTTATATTCTCATAAAGTTCATTGAGAGACCTGGGGAGCATCTTGTTCCGCTTGGCGTAGTAGTTTATGAGCTTCTGTATCTTCTTTACGTCGCTTATATTCGATTTTCTTATGCTCACGTCTTCGTCTTCCTGTAAAAAGTTTTCTTGCTGAATTTACACATCCTGTACAGAACGCAAGTCCCGCAACGGGGTTTTCCGGCGGCGCATGTCCTGCGGCCGTGTTCTATTATACATAAATGGAACTTATATATCAAGCCTTGAGGGACCATGGCTGAAAGTTGCTCGTGCGCTTTGTCGATGGCCGTCTTTTCGGCTATAAGCCCAAGCCTCTTTGTGACCCTGAAGATATGCGTATCGACAGGCATCACTGGCTTCGCAAAGCTGAAGAGAAGTACACAGGCTGCCGTCTTAGGCCCTACGCCTTTAAGGCTCTTCAAATATTCGAGCCCCTCTTTTACGCTCGACCTATTTAGCAGCGAGAGGCTCAAGCCCCCTTCACGGCGCTTTATCTCTCCAAGAACATGCTTTATCCGGCGGGCCTTGATGTTCGAAAGACCCGCGTGTTTTATCATGCCCGCTATACGGCCGTTACCGGCCTTCAGCAGAAGCTCCCAATCCTTAAAACCGTTCTTCAATATGCTGAACGCGGCGAGGGAATTCTTATCTTGAGTATTCTGGGAAAGGATAGTCCTTACGATCTCATCTACGGGATCTGTTCTCTTTAACGGCCCAATCCTGCCATAAGCCTTCTCAAGCAGCCTTACTATCTCACGGATCTTCTCGCTTAGTCTCATAAAAGGTCATTATTATATGTTAAAACCGCTCAATTATCAAGCGAATTTATACATCCTCCCAGTCGCCCTCCGCCCCAGTCGCCCTACCCCATTTTTTACGGGTCCTGTCACTCCCTCAACTTTTGCTTGGGCTACTACTCTCGGAAGCGTAACACTGACAGAGGACTCATAACTGCACCCCGAACACGCCCTTCGCAAAAGTCTCGGGAGTGC
>JBAYFK010000093.1:0-6967 GCA_041667225.1 Candidatus Omnitrophota bacterium | reverse complement strand
TATAAAGGCTACCGTGGAGAGGTCCGACGTTTGCGCGGTGCCGGCAGCGGCCGCGATAGGAGAGTCCGTGGCGGCATTCGAGATAGCCAACGCTTTTATGGAGAAGTTCGGTTGTGATTCCATGTCTGAGATCCGCAGGAATTACGAAGGTTATAAAGAACAGGTGAAAAAGTTCTGATGAAGAATATAGTTCTTGTAGGCTTTATGGGGACAGGCAAGACTACGATAGCGGCTAAGCTCTCGCATAGGCTTAAGATGACCTATATATCTATCGACGACCTCATCCAGAAAAAGGAGAACCGCACCATAAACGAGATATTTACTAAGAGCGGAGAAGATTATTTCAGGGATGTCGAGAGCGCCGTCGTCAGGGATGTTTCCGAGATGGAAAATTGCGTCGTCGATACGGGTGGCGGAGTCATCTTGAGAGAAGGAAATATGGACCTGCTCGGCGCCAACGGCATCGTCATATGCCTTACCGCAGAACCGGGTGTTATAATGGAGCGCACGAAAAAATATAAACACAGGCCTTTGTTGAACGTCGAAGACCCTAAGCGCAAGATCATGGACCTGCTTAAAGCAAGAGCGCCGTTGTACGCTAAGGCGAAGCATTGCATAGATACCGGATCCCTTACGGTCAGGCAGGTAGTTGAAAAGATCGCCGAGATCGCCGAAGGTGTGAAAGGATTGAATACCTATGACTAAGAGAGCGCGGATGTGGACAGGGGTAACGCTGATAATAATACTGGCGTTCAATTACTCTATTTTTGGTTTCCCCTTGTATCGCAAAGCGGCTTCTTTAAATGATAAGTCGACGGTCATGCTCATGAAGCAGATAAAATCGGGCAGTCTCCTTAAGGGCGCCGAAGAAGATTATATCCTGGATATTTTCAGGCGTGAAAAAGCGGCGATCGATAGAAAATTGCTCATACTGAACGCTGCCGCGGCGACGCTTTTGATATTAATAACAAGCTGGATGGTGTTTGGGCTCTTATTCTCTAAACGCAAGTAGGCATATGACGATAAGAAAGATCGCGATAGCTGATGCTGAATACCCGGAGAACCTGAAGAACCTGCACAGGCCGCCGAAAGCTCTTTATGTGAACGGCACGCTGCTTGAAAGAGATAAGCTGGCCGTGGCGCTCGTGGGTTCCAGGCGCGCATCGTATTACGGTATAGAAGCATGCGAAAAACTGGCGTATGACCTCGCCATAAGAGGCGTAACGATCGTGAGCGGTATGGCGATCGGAATAGATACAGCTGCGCATAAAGGCGCCCTGAAAGCAAAGGGCAGGACTATAGCGGTTATGGGCAGCGGCCACGGCGTTATATATCCGGCGCAGAATATAAAGCTTTACAGCGATATAGTAAAGTCCGGCGCCGTCGTAACTGAGTTTGAAAATGAGATGGAGCCTCTGCCGTATAATTTTCCGCAGCGTAACCGTATCATAAGCGGATTATCCATAGGCGTAGTCGTTGTGGAAGCGGCGAGAAATTCAGGAGCTTTAATAACGGCTGATTTTGCGCTTGAACAGGGCAGGGATGTATTCGCAGTACCGGGGAGGATATCGTCACAGACGAGTTCAGGTACGCACGCCCTCATAAAGGACGGCGCAAAGCTCGTGCAGTCAGCGGAAGATATAATGGAAGAGTTGTCCGGTTTCGATGTTTTGAGCGCCCCTGAGGCGGTAAAGAAGGAAAGGGGCGAGGCGATAACCAAAAAGACGAAGGCGTACGTATATAATTCGCTTACCGAGACAGAGAGAAAGATATATAAGACGTTATCGGATGAGCCGTTGCACGTCGATGAAATAATGGGCCTCTCGGGATTGGATCCGGCAAAGGGCTCCAAGGCTTTATTGAGCCTTCAGATCAAGGACCTCATAAAGGAATTACCTGGAAAGCAGTTCGTGAACAAATTTTAGGAGAAGACAAATGGGAAAAAATCTCGTCATAGTAGAGTCGCCGGCAAAGGCGAAGACCATCAATAAATATCTTGGTACTGATTATGTGGTCCTGTCGAGCTATGGCCACGTCATAGATCTTCCGAAATCGAAACTCGGCGTCGATGTCGAAAATGATTTTAAAGCGGATTATATAGTCATACCTGAGCGCAAGAAGAACCTCGATATGCTGAAGAAGGAAGCGAAGGGTAAAGACGCTATATACCTGGCGGCTGACCCTGACCGCGAGGGAGAGGCGATAAGCTGGCATATAAACAATGCCCTCGCGGACGAGAAGAAGAAATTCTTCAGGGTGACTTTCGATGAAATAACTAAAGATGCGGTCGTGAACGCTTTCAAGCATCCGCGCAAAGTGGACATGAATCTTGTCAACGCCCAGCAGGCGCGCAGGATACTCGACAGGATAGTCGGATATACATTGAGCCCGCTCCTGTGGAAGAAGGTTTCGAGAGGATTGAGCGCAGGCCGCGTTCAATCGGTTGCGGTCAGGCTCATAGTGGAGCGCGAAGATGAGATAAAAAAATTCAATCCCGTCGAATATTGGGACATAGAAGCGGAGTTAAAGCGCAAAGCTGACGGCGAGGAAGCCGGATTCAGGGCTAAGCTCGATAAATACAAAGGCAAGACTCTCGATGCAATACAAACGAAAGAGCAGGCAGACAACATCGTTGACGTATTGAAGAACGAGCAGTACGTCGTAAGCGACATCAAAGAGGCGAAGAAAAAGAAGAACCCGTTCCCGCCGTTCACGACAAGCAAGCTTCAGCAGGATGCGTTCAATAAATATAAATTTCCGGCCGCGAAGACGATGCATGCGGCGCAAGGGCTTTATGAGGGCGTTGAGATCGGCGAAGAGGGGCCTGTGGGTCTCATTACGTATATGAGAACCGACTCCGTCAGAATATCCAACGATGCGAAGGTTGCCGCGAAGAATTACGTGATGGAAAAGTTTGGTAAAAAATACTATCCCGATACGCCCAACGAATATAAGTCGAGGAAGTCGGCTCAGGAAGCGCATGAAGCGATCCGTCCGGCGCTGCCGTTAAGGGAGCCGAACTCGGTCAAAGATTATCTGAGCCCGGAACAGTTCAAGTTATACCAGCTCATCTGGAACCGTTTTATAGCAAGCCAGATGACCTCGGCGGTTTATTCTCAGACCACCGTGGATATAAAAGCGGGCGACTATATGCTCAAGACGAGCGCGACGAAGGTCGTTTTCGACGGGTTCACGGCAGTGTACGGTTCGGAAAAAGATGAGGCCGAAGAACCGGCGCCGGAAAAGAACGTAATGCCGGAACTTTCTGTTGATGAGCCTCTCGATCTGCTGGACCTGATCTGGACACAGCATTTTACGAAGCCGCCTCCGAGATATTCCGACGGATCGCTTGTAAAAGCTCTCGAAGAGCTCGGCATAGGAAGGCCCTCTACTTACGCGCCTATCATACAGACCGTTGTGGCGCGCGACTATGTCAGGAGGGAGTCGGGATACTTCAGGCCTACGGAGCTGGGTGTTATAGTCACGGAACTTCTTCTCAAACATTTCCCCAAGGTGCTCGATGTAGAATTTACGGCGAAGCTTGAGGATGAGCTCGACGGCATCGAAGAGGGGGAGATAGATTGGCTGGTCGTGCTGAAGAGCTTCTATTCGCCGTTCATCCATTCCGTAGAGGTGGCAAAGCTCGAGATGAAGGACGTAAAGAAGGAAGTCGTGCCTACTGGAGAAGTCTGCAGCATGTGCGGGAAACCCATGGTTATAAAATGGGGCAGGCGCGGCAAATTCATGAGCTGCTCGGATTACCCGAACTGTAAGAACGCAAAATCGATAACTACCGGCGTGAAGTGCCCGCTTGAGGGATGCGGAGGCGAATTGATAGCCCGCCGCTCAAAGAGGGGTTCGTTCTATGGATGTTCCAATTTTCCCAAGTGCCGCTATGTTAACAGAAAGCTGCCGGAAAAAGAGGAACAGGAAGCCGGGGCTTGATGCAACGGTATGTTGAAAAATTCATAAACTACCTTAAGGTCGAAAAAAATTCTTCCAAGCATACTATCCTGAACTATTCGATAGACCTGGAGGCGTTCATTGAATTTCTGGGAGAAAAAGAGCTGGACAGCGTAGACCATCTTCTATTAAGAAGGTTCCTTGCGGATATGCGCGCCAAGAACTACGCGAAACGGACGGTCGCCAGGAAATTAGCATCATTAAGGACGTTCTTCAGGTTCCTATACCGAGAAGGAATGGTGAAGTCTAATCCTATGACGGCTATCACCACGCCGAAACTCGATAAGAAGCTCCCTATGGTGCTTGATGTAGCAAAAGTTACGAGGTTGCTGGAGGCACCGGATGAAAAGACCGACTCAGGACTGAGGGACAAGGCGATATTCGAAACTCTATATTCTACGGGGATAAGGGTGAGCGAGCTGGTGGGGCTCGATCATAACGATATTGATCAAATAAGCGGCGTAATTAAGGTTTTGGGCAAAGGATCCAAGGAGAGGATCGTGCCCATCGGGGAACCTGCTCTGGCCGCGCTGAAAAAATATACCGACAGGTGCGACAACTTGAAGAAGAAGGACAGGAACGCGGTATTCCTGAACAAGTCCGGCGGACGCCTTACAGATAGGGGCGTGCGCAGGATCCTGGATAAACATATCCGTGCCTGCAGCATAGAGCAGAAGGTATCCCCCCACTCATTACGGCATTCGTTCGCGACCCATTTGCTGGACAGGGGAGCGGACCTCAGATGCGTCCAGGAGCTCCTGGGGCATATGAACCTTTCTACGACGCAGATCTATACGCACGTTTCTGCGGAAAGGTTGAAGGCCGTATACGACAAAGCGCATCCGAGAGCATAAAATAAGAATATGATATACGATATAGCATTCCTGATATTTTCGGTATTCTATCTGCCGGTACTGCTCTTTAAGGGCAAGATGCACGGCGATTTTGCACAAAGATTCGGGAAGTATGACAGTTCAACTTCCGCCGGCCTTGACTCCGGAGACGCGACGATCTGGATAGAAGCCGTCAGTGTGGGCGAAGTTTCGCTGTGCAAGGGCTTTATCCCGATGCTTAAAGGCGCATATCCGGCAAGCGCCATAGTCATATCGACGGTGACAAAGGCGGGCAATGATCTGGCAAAAAAGATGTTTGCCGGATCGGCGACGGTCATTTATTTTCCGCTTGATCTGAGCTTTGTCGTTAAGAAGGCTTTGGATAAGATACGGCCGAAGCTCTATATAATGGTCGAGACCGAGATATGGCCGAACCTTTTAAAAGAGCTTTCTGCCAGAGGAGTGCCGTCGATCGTAATAAACGGCAGGATATCGGACAGGTCTTTTGGTAAGTACAAATTGGCCGCGCCATTTTTAAGGAATACTATGGAGCGGATAAGCCTTTACTGCATGAGGAGCCAGACGGATGCAGACAGGATAAAAGCGCTTGGCGCGCCCGCAGATAGGGTGAAGGTGACAGGGAACATGAAATTCGATATCCCTATAGCCTCCAGCGCGATAACGGGCGGTAGAACGGGACTTCTGCCTGGGATCTCTGAGGATGATGCGCTCTTCGTCTGCGGTAGTACGCATAAGGGCGAAGAGGAGATGATAACGGATATTTATAGGGAACTTTTGGGTGAGTTTAAGGGGCTCAGGCTTTTAATAGCCCCGAGGCATATTGATCGGGTCAACGAGATAGAGGAGGTGGTGAGAAGGTCCGGACTTAAGCCGGTCAGGGTGTCGAGTCTTCGGTCAGGTGAAGGACAGGGTAAGGACAGCATCACGAGCACGGTCTTGATCCTCGACACTATAGGCAGGCTTAATGATATTTACTCGATCGCGACGATAGTATTTATCGGGGGAAGTATGGTGCCATACGGCGGCCACAACCCGATAGAACCGGCAGTATTCGAAAAGCCGGTGTTGTTCGGGGAGCATATGTTCAACTTTAAAGATACGGCTCTCCTTTTCTTGGATAATGAGGCCGCGATACAGGTGAGCGACAGAAGAGACTTGCTCGAAAAGTGCAAGGGATTGCTTATGGACGGATCAAAAAGGTCTCGCCTGGGTCAAAACGCAAAGAGGATTGTCCTCGAGAACCGCGGAGCGGCGGAACGGAATTTAAACCATATAAGAAAGATATACGAATGAGAACATTTATATATACATTAATGATGGATAAGAGAAAAGGGGCGATCTATGCCCCCATAAAATTTGCTTTGTATCTGGTGAGCCTTCTTTACGGCGCTGCCATCTTTTTCAGGAAGGTATTTTATGATGTCGGCTTCTTTAAAAAAGAAAGCGTTCCCATGAAGGTGATAAGCGTGGGTAACCTAACGCTCGGCGGTACCGGGAAGACGCCGTTCGTCATAAAACTTACCAAGCTCCTGTCTCAGGAAATGAAGAAGGAAGTGAGTGTTCTGATACGCGGTTACGGTTGGGACGAGGCGGCGATGCTGAAGGCGAACCTGCCCGACCATCCAGTTCTCGTAGATGAGAACAGGGTTAAGTCGGCGCATAAGGCGATAAAACTGTACGGGTGCAATACCGCGGTCCTGGATGACGGATTTCAGTATTGGGAGCTGAAAAGAGACCTCGATATAGTCTTGATAAGCTCAAGGAATCCTTTCGGGAACGGCAAGCTCTTCCCCCGCGGAATATTGAGGGAGCCCGTTGACAGCATTAAACGCGCGGATGTTGTGATATTTACAAAGGTAGACAAAAAACTTTATGACATCAGCGCTCTCAAGGACGAACTGAGGAAGGTGAACCCGAAGCTTCTCTTTTTAGAAGCGTCGCACAAACCTAAACAGATGCACGAGATAAAGACGAAGAAGGTCCACGATCTTGCCGAGATAAAGGGCAAGAAATTGATCCTTCTCTCAAGTATCGGCGACCCAAAGTATTTCAAGGAGATGGCCAAGGGTATGGGCGCTACTGTCGTAGCGCATCTCATATTCCAGGACCACTATGATTATACGAAAAAAGACATCGATAATATCACCAAG
>JBAYFK010000092.1:0-6970 GCA_041667225.1 Candidatus Omnitrophota bacterium | reverse complement strand
CTCCGATGCGGCCGGCGACGATCAAGGCTGTCAATACAGGCCCCAACTCCCTGACCAGAGAAAGCGCCACCAGAGAGGCTATATACATCTCTGCGCCTATCTTCTGCATCTGATAAGCGCTCTGGAGCGCAAGGACCATGCCCGTGAAGAGGCTTATCATCGTCACTATCGGTAAACTCTCCACTCCCACCTTGGACATCTGTTCGACCACTTGGCGCCTGCGGAACGGAGGCAGGGGTATCCAGAATAACGTCTGCCCCAGCAGAACGGAAACTCCCCCGGAATAATGTATGAAATCCATAAATCCCTTGCCCAGCATAACAAGAAAATTGCGCATATCAGAACGTATCCTTATGTTCAAAACCGAAAAAATCTTTATCCTGCCCCACCATCATCTTTAAACTCTCGTTAGGATGTATCTTATACTCAACGGCGACTTCGTCCGTATCCCTGACGCTCTCGTCCACCCTTCCGTTCGGAAGGAACCTTTTAAAACCGAGCGCGAACTCTTCATTAACGTTCTTCTTCATGTTGACCTCTTTAGCGCCCTGGATTCCCTGCGTCTTCCCCATATCCCACGTATCCCACATTATAGCCTTATCATCCGTCACCAGCTCGACATCGTGGAACATTGCCGGCCTGCCGATCTTGGTAAAATCGATGTCGCCTGCCAGTGAAAAGAATCCGCTCTTCCTCGTTATCCTGGAATCCTCTATCCTCACCAAGGGCCCATCGCCTTTTAGCGTAGCCGTCAGAAAAATAAAATCGAGGGTACCTATCGCTCCGTCCTTGATCTCTATGCGCGCCGTCTCTTTAATATCTTTAACGGGACCTTTTATCTCGAACTTGCCGTTCATTATACCGGATAGTACCGGCTTATTGTTCGCGCTCTGGCTCGATATCACTTTGCCCAGGTTTATATTATCCACTACACATACTACATCGACATCAAATGGTTCGTGAAGGGCCACCTTACCGCTGATCTTGAAGTTGCTGCCGAGTTCTATGTTGGATATCTCGAGATATCCTCCCCTGATCTTGTAGAACGCCTTCATATCCAGGAATGGAAGATAATTCACGATCAGGCTGTTCGTCGTTATTTCTCCCTCGAGAAATTTTCCGGCCGCGCCTGCAGGGTCCTCGACGATGCTGTTCTTCAGAACGGCATCGCACACTATATCTATGTCCTTTATCTTCAGATGGTCTATCTTTACACAGGTAACGAGAGTGTTATTCTCGGTTAATTCCCCCTCTATCCTGACCTGCCCGTCTTTAGGCTTAAAGACCAGGGAGAACGTTCTATTCTTTATCTTTCCGGAAAATCCTATTCTTTCTTTACCGAACACAATGACAAAACCTTTTATATCCGCCTTTTCAATATTCCCGATGAAACGTATGCGCCCGGATATCTCCTTGTCTTTGGTCGCGAAATTCACATATATGCGCGGCTTCCCGGCCAAAAATCCGGGTATGTAGCTGTACGGCTTTCTATTCAGCAGCACATCCCATATCCTGTAATTGGACCGTATGCTCTTTATCTCGAGCGCGGATAATATCTTCGCGCCTTCGGAACCCGTTATTTTGACGTTGTTGAGCATGAAAGGACGAACCAATCCGCCGCTTATAGCGCCTATGGAGAGCTTTATATCTTTACCAATAACGGATGCGACCTTTAGCTCGACCATCTGTTTTATCTGCGGAGCGAACGACTCAAGCTTGTTCTCGAAGAAGAGAGCAAAGCTCAACGCCAAAAGTAACGTAAGTATGAATGTGAAACGCTTGCGCGCCCTTATATGCCTCATATTCTCTTCCGGCTATCAAGTTACAACAAATTCCAGGCGATCCGCTTTCGCCGTCACCTTAAGTTTGCCGCCATTTTTATAATTCCCTCTTATTATTTCCTCGGCCATCGGGTCTTCGAGAAAACGCTGGATAGTCCTCTTGAGAGGCCTAGCCCCGAAAGTCTTATCGAACCCTTTTTCTATCAGGAAGTCTTTTGCCTCCCTGCTAAGTTCTATGGTTATACCCTGCTCCTTCAGGCGGTCCCCGACCGACTTTATCTCAAGCTCTACGATCTTGCCGAGATCCTCTTTTGTAAGCGAACGGAATACGATGATATCATCTACTCTATTCAGGAACTCAGGCTTGAACGCCTTCTTCACCTCGTCAAGGAGCCTCTCCCTCATGCCCTGGTAAGAAACTTCTTCCTCCTGCGATTTGAATCCTATCGAACCCTGCTTTTTAAGCATCTCGGCGCCGATATTGGAAGTCATGATGATGACCGTATTTTTAAAATCCACCTTCCTGCCGAATGAGTCCGTGAGACGCCCCTCTTCCAGCATCTGCAGCAGGATGTTAAAGACATCCGGATGGGCTTTCTCTATCTCGTCGAGAAGGACTACGGAGTATGGTTTACGCCTCACCCTTTCGGTAAGCTGCCCTCCCTCTTCATATCCCACATATCCGGGAGGCGCTCCTACAAGCCTGGAGACGTTGAACTTCTCCATATACTCGGACATGTCGATCTGTATTATCGCGTCTTCATCACCGAACATGTATTCGGCGAGCGCGCGCGCCACCAGCGTCTTACCAACGCCTGTGGGCCCGAGAAATACGAACGACCCGATAGGCCTGCGCGGGTCTTTTATGCCTGCGCGTGAACGTCTTACGGCGTGAGCAATGGCAGATATGGCCTCGTCCTGTCCTATGACACGCTTGTGCATACCCTCTTCCATCTTAAGGAACTTCTCCTGTTCCTTCTCTTCCAGTTTTACGATCGGTATACCGGTCCATTTGGAGACGACTACAGCAATATCTTCGTCGGTGACCTTAGGTTCTATCTTCCCCCTGGTCTCCTTCCACTCTTTCTTTATCCTCTGCAGCTCTTCCTTCAATTTACGCTCTTCGTCCCTGATCTTTGCCGCCTTCTCGAAGTCCTGGTTCTTGACGGAGTACTCTTTTTCTTTCTTCACTATCTCCATCTTCTCTTCGATATGCTTTACGTCCGGCGGAGCCGTCATGACCGACAGGCGCGCCCTTGCGCCGGATTCGTCTATAAGATCTATGGCTTTGTCCGGCTGATACCTGCCGCTTATATATCGATCGGAAAGTTTTGCGGCCGCCTCTATTGCCTCATCCGTGAATTTTACCTTATGATGGGCCTCGTACCTGTCCCTCAGGCCTTTCAGTATCTCTATCGTTTCCGCAACGCTCGGCGGTTCGACCATTATCGTCTGGAAGCGCCTTTCAAGCGCAGCGTCTTTCTCTATATGTTTCCTGAATTCATCAAGCGTCGTAGCCCCGATACACTGTATCTCTCCCCTCGACAGGGCGGGCTTCAATATGTTCGAAGCGTCAATAGCGCCTTCAGCGCCTCCGGCTCCGACCAACGTATGTAATTCGTCGATGAATACTATGACGTCCTCCGACCGTTTTATCTCATCCATAACGGCCTTTATCCTCTCCTCGAACTGCCCTCTGTATTTTGTGCCGGCCACCATTAGCGCCAGGTCGAGTATTATTATGCGTTTATCTCTCAATATTTCCGGTATGTCCCCGGCTACTATCTTCTGCGCGAGGCCTTCCACTATGGCGGTCTTACCGACGCCGGCTTCTCCGAGCAGCACAGGATTATTTTTTGTGCGTCGCGACAATATCTGCAGTACGCGCTCTATCTCGTTCTTCCTGCCTATTACGGGATCGAGCTTATTGTCCTTGGCGAGCTTAGTGAGGTCCCTGCCGAACGCGTCGAGCGCCGGCGTCTTCGCGGGGGACACCTTCTGGCCGCTCTCATATCCCGGTACCTCTGAACCCAGAAGGTTCATCACTTCTTCTCTGACTTTATCGAGCTCGAGGCCAAAGTTCATCAATACCTGCGATGCCACGCCTTCGCCTTCACGTATAAGACCAAGCAGTAGATGCTCCGTCCCAATGTAGTTGTGTCCGAGCGCGCGCGCCTCATCCATAGCCAGTTCTATTACCTTCTTAGCCTTAGGCGTGAACGGGAGGTCTCCCGATATTACGGTGCTTGGCCCCGGCTGGACGAGTTTTTCAACTTCCATCCTGATCTTGTCCGGGCTCAGGCCAAAACTCGCAAGAACAGCAGCGGCTACGCCTTCGCCCTCCCTCACCAGGCCTAAAAGTATATGCTCCGTCCCGATGTAGTCGTGGTTGAACCTCTTTGCTTCTTCCTTCGCGAGCAGTATGACCTTTCTCGCTCTTTCCGTAAAACGATTGAACATTGGCATGATTCTCTTCCTCCGGATTTCTTGATTATGCGGTATAAGTTCTTTGGATTATTTCAATCTATCCCGTATAAGATTAGCGCGCTTAACATCGCGCTCTTCCGAATTCAACAATTTACCTTCGAGCTTCTGCAGATGCGCGGGCTGCGTCATCATTATGAGCTCGTTGATCATCCTGACATCCAGGTTCTTTACTATACCCAGTTCCACTCCCAGCCTTATCGCGGAAAGGAGCGATATCGATTCGTTGCTCGTTATTATGTGCGCGTTCTTCAGCGTCCCGTAGGCGCGCCACACTCTGTCGGACAGCGCCTCTTTGTTCTTCGCGAGTATATTCTTACGCATCGTCTCTTCGCGGGCGATGATCTGGTTGATGATCCTCTCTATGCCGTCGATAATATCCTCTTCGGTCCTTCCCAGCGATACCTGGTTCGAGACCTGGAAAAAATTACCGGCAGCTTCAGAGCCTTCGCCGTAAAGCCCTCTTATGTTCAGGCCGAGTTTAGCCGTAGCCTGAAGTACCCTGTTTATCTGGTTCGTGAAGACGAGCGCCGGTAGGTGAAGCATCACCGAACCCCTTAATCCCGTACCCGTGTTCGTCGGGCAGGCTGTCAGATACCCCCATTTTGTGGAATACGCAAATGGGATGTTCTTACTGAGTTCGGTATCTATCTTGTCGATGATCCGCCATGCTTCGAGAAGGTTAAGGCCGGACTGAAGCACCTGGATACGCAGATGATCTTCTTCATTAACCATTATACTCAGGACCTCTTTTGAATCGACTATAAGGGCTTTACTCTCCACATCCTTGGCGTGTTCCGGGCTCATGAGATGCCTCTCGACGAGGAAGAGCCTGTCCACATCGCTCAGATCTTTCAGCCTGATGAATAGGGAGTCTTTAAGAAAAGGCACTGAAGCGGCGGCTTCTCTTACCGTTTCGAGGATATCTTCGAGCTGTTTCTTGTTAGCCCAGTGCGAGAACGGGTATTTATCAAGATTGCGCGCGAGACGCGTCCTGGACGACATGACGACGTTGGAATGCGGGCCTACGCCCTTAAGCCATTCGCCGTCCTGGTGCAGGAAACTGTCTATGGTCATTTTTCATCCTTGGGATTCTTAAGTTTGCCTTCGATCTCTTTTATCTTGTCCCTAAGCCTTGCCGCTTCTTCGAACTCTTCCGCCTGAATGGCCTTATCAAGTTTGGCGCGCAGTTCCTGAATGTTCTTGGTATCCTTCACGGTCTTTCCCGCCATGAGAGGCACCTTGCCGACATGCCTGTCGGTGCCGTGTATCCTTTTCAGAAGAGGCGTCAGGTGCTTTTTAAAAGCTTCATAACATTCGCCGCACCCGAACCTTCCTATTTTGGTGAAGTCCTGATAAGTGAAATTGCACTTGGGGCATTTTATCGATTCCGCAGCCCTGGATTCTATGGTCTGCCCGAGATCTGCGAGGCCTGCAAGAAGATCGTTCAGCCCGAAATGTTCTTCCATCTCGGCGCCCTTCTCTTTAGCGCACTCCTCACAGAGATGGAGCTTGGTGACCTGATCGTTTATTATCTCTGTCAGGTGCACCGTAGCTTCTCTCTTATTACAGACGTCGCAAAGCATTAGTATCTCACTCCGTCGACCTTCGTCAACTCTTTGAACTTATCCCTTAATTTAAGCGTCATCTTACCCGGTTTACCGTTGCCGATCGAGCGGCCGTCGATCTTGACGACAGGAACGATCTCGGCGGCTGTACCCGTAAGGAACACCTCATCCGCAGCGTAGACGTCGTCCATCTTGAGCATCTTCTCGAAGACAGGCATATCGATATTTTTAGCCACATCCATGACCGCGTCCCTCGTTATCCCCTCGAGAGCTCCGACATCCGCGGGAGGCGTTATCAGCTCGCAATTGGTAATGATGAATATATTGTCCCCCGTACACTCCGCGACATGCCCGTCATGTGTCAGCATAATGGCTTCTTCTGTACCGGACTTGATGGCATCCAGCTTGCCCAGGATATTATTCAGATAATTGAGCGATTTTATCCTTGGGTCCAATGCCTGAGGAAGGTTACGCCTTGTTGTAGCGGTAACGATCTCAAGCCCTTTCTGGTAAAATTCTTTCGGATATAAGGCTATCTTGTCCGTAATGATGAAGACCGTAGGCTTTTTGCACTTACGAGGATCGAGGCCCAGATCTCCAACGCCTCTTGTCACGACCAGGCGGATATAAGCGTCTTTAAGCTCGTTCGCTTTCAAGGTCCTGACGACGGCGTCGATCATCTCTATCTTGGTCATGCCGATCGAGAGCTCTATCGCGTCGGCCGATTTGTAAAGCCTGTCGATATGCTCCTTCAGCCTGAAGACGAGCCCTTCATAGCTCCTGATACCTTCAAAAACACCGTCCCCATATAAGAGTCCGTGGTCAAAAACGGATACACAGGCCCGGTTTTTATCTACGAATTCCCCATTAAAGTATATTTTCATAATATATGCCCTCTATAGTGTTGATTAAGTATATATAATAACTAATATTAAGTCAAATAAATCAGGCTATTCTGCCGTCCTTCATATGTATAGTCCTGGTAGCGCGCCGAGACATATTTTCATCATGAGTGACTATCACGACCGTCATATTAGATCTTGCTCTTAAATTCAACAACAGGTCGTATATCGATCCACTCGTCTTTGAATCCAGATTGCCCGTAGGTTCATCGCAGAGAAGTATCTCGGGTGAGTT
>JBAYFK010000091.1:0-7031 GCA_041667225.1 Candidatus Omnitrophota bacterium | reverse complement strand
TCAGATGGACTTTTTGCAAATGAGCGAAACGTAAACCGAAGCACACGCCGAAAATAATTCATGACGCGAACGAAATCTTTAAATATGGGCCAGGACCCGTAAAAAATTGGGGTGGGGGACTGGGAGGGGATGTTTGGAGTTGACAACGGGTAGGGAACTGTATATAATTTATACATCTTCGGGGTGAGGTAACTATTCGCAGGAGCGCAATAGGATCCCTCGACCGGCGGTTATAGCCCGCGAGTTGCAGAGAGATCTGCGGCAGAACTTGTGAAATTCAAGTGCCGACCGTTAAGTCGGGATGATAGAAGATGGAGATTGCTGCTATGCAGCGTTATTTATACCCCGGAGAACATCCGGGGTATTTGTTTTTCAATAGCATGGCTCACGATAGAGAGGACCGATGAAGTTCAATACGATGCAAGAGGTGCTGGAAGATCTGAAGAAGGGGAAACTCATAATAGCCGTAGACGATGAGGACCGCGAGAACGAGGGCGACCTCATCATGGCAGCATCGCTGGCAAAGCCTGACGATATCAATTTCATGGCAAAGTACGGCCGGGGGCTTATATGTGTTCCGATGGAAGGTTCCAGGCTCGACGAGCTTGATCTTCATCCGATGTCGACAAGCGCGCTCGATCCGTATAAGACCGGTTGGGCCATATCCTGCGACGCGAAGAGAGGTATAACGACGGGGATATCGGCGCATGACAGGGCGCGTACGATAAATATCCTTGCCAGGCCTAAAGCGCGCCCCGGCGACCTTGTAAAGCCGGGCCATGTATTTCCGTTACGGGCAAAAGAGGGCGGTGTGCTTGTCAGGACGGGACATACTGAGGCCGCCGTCGATCTTATGAAGCTCTCGGGTCTTTATCCTGTCGGCGTGATATGCGAGATCATGAAAGATGACGGTACCATGGCCAGGCTTAATGACCTTTTTGCGTTCTCGAAAGCTCACAGCCTTAAGATATGTACGATAGCGGCTCTGATTGAATATAGAAGGCGGTCAGAAAAACTGATCAAGAAAATAGCGGCCACGACGATCCCTACCGATTATGGTGATTTTAAAGTCTTTGTTTATGAGTCGATAACGGACAAATACCATCACCTGGCGCTTGTAAAAGGCGATATAAGTAAGGGTTCCCCGCTTGTGCGTGTACATTCAGAGTGCCTTACAGGAGATGTCTTCGGTTCCAGAAGGTGTGATTGCGGAGACCAACTCCATATGGCCATGAAGATGATAGGGAAGAGCCGCAGCGGAGTGATACTTTATATGCGTCAGGAAGGTCGCGGTATAGGCCTTGCTAATAAGATGAAAGCGTATGCTCTCCAGGATAAAGGGCTCGATACCGTGGAAGCGAATACAGCGCTTGGATTCAAGCCGGACCTGAGAGATTACGGGATAGGCGCGCAGATCCTTGCGGATCTCGGCCTGAAAAAACTCAGGCTTCTGACCAACAATCCCAAAAAGATAGTCGGGCTTGAGGGTTACGGACTTGAGGTTACGGAGCGCGTGCCTGTGCGCATAGCGCCGAACAAATCGAATAAAAGATATCTAATGACCAAGAAGATGAAGATGGGGCATGATATCGACATTTAAGTTTAGGTCCCTCGCCGCTACGCTTAGGCTGCAGCGGCTCGGGATTAATTCGGCCCAACAGTAAAGCGATAGTAACAACTTATGTCGCTATCGCTCCATAAGTTGAGGCCTCATTAAAGGGGGGAAATATGTCTAATGTTATTAAAGCGGATCTGATGGCAAAGGGCAAGAAGTTCGGGATAGTCATATCGAGGTTCAACGAGTTCATCTCTTCAAAGCTTCTCGAGGGATGCCTGGATACTCTTTCGAGGCATGGTGCAACTGACAGCGCTCAAGATGTTGTGTGGGTGCCGGGCTCATTCGAGATCCCGATGGTTGCGTTGAAGATGGCGAAGTCTAAAAAGTATGATGCTGTCATATGTCTTGGTACGGTAATAAGGGGAGCAACGCCGCATTTTGAGTTCGTTGCCAGTGAAGCCGCCAAGGGAGTTGCTAAGGTATCGCTTGATACGGGCATTCCATGTATTTTTGGCGTTATTACCGCTGATAATATTGAGCAGTCGATCGAAAGAGCAGGTACCAAAGACGGCAATAAGGGGCGCGATGCCGCATTGTCAGCGATCGAGATGGCGAATCTTTACGGGAAGATATAAGGATGCCGGTAGAAACGATAAACTGGACGGACGGATCGATCAAATACGTCGACCAGACGCTGCTTCCGGGCTCTTTTAAGTTCCGGCGCTGTCGTGATATAAAGAAACTCTGGCGCGCTATAAAGAGGCTAGAGATACGCGGAGCTCCCGCGATAGGAATTGCGGGCGCTTTGGGTGTTTCCTTGGGCGTCAAGAATTCCAGGGCGAAGGATTTCAATTCTCTCTACGCGGAGGTGAAATCCATTACAAAATATCTTGCATCGTCGAGACCTACCGCAGTCAACCTCTTCTGGGCGCTCGAAAGGATGGAAGCGGCTGCGCTTTCGTTCCGAGGTATGCCTGTCGGGAAGATCAAGAAGGCCCTGCTCAAAGAAGCGATCAAGGTCATAGATGAAGACAAGAAGAACTGCCGCGCTATGGCGCGTTACGGAGCAAATCTCGTTAAGAAGGGCGATGTGATATTGACCCATTGTAATGCCGGGGGGCTCGCTACTGCGGATTATGGTACTGCGCTTGGTGTGCTTTTCGAGGCGCATAAACAGGGTAAACGGATAAAGGTGTACGCTGACGAGACCAGGCCCCTTCTTCAAGGCGCCAGGCTCACTGCATGGGAGCTGCTGCATGAAGGTATAGATACGACGCTCATATGCGACAACATGGCGGCAAGTTTGATGGGAAAAGGCAGGATAGATAAGATATTTGTCGGCGCAGACAGGATAGCGTCGAACGGGGATACGGCAAATAAGATCGGCACGTACAGCCTTGCCGTGCTTGCAAAGCATCATAAAGTGCCGTTCTACGTGGTCGCTCCGTCATCGACATTTGATTTCAGCCTTCACTCCGGTAAGGCGATACCGATCGAAGAGCGTGATGGAGATGAAGTGAGAACGGTGCAGGGTAAGTTCATCGCGCCTAAAGATGTAAAAGTTTACAATCCCGCCTTTGACGTTACACCAAACGAATATATAACAGCGATAGTCACGGAATTTGGCATATTTAAAAAGCCCTACAAGAGCTCACTTAAGAAGATGATCTCCGTATCCGGGAGGGGGTAGGTTTGAAGACGCGCGTCAAAGACATCGGAGAGATAGGATTAATAAGGCGATACGCGAATGCCTTCCGTCTCGACAGGACCGTCAAAAAGGGAATAGGCGACGATACGGCCGTGATCGAATGGACAAAAGATAAATATCTCCTATTTACATGCGATATGAACTTGGAGGGCGTCCATTTTAAGCTTAACAAGGCAACACCTTTCCAGATAGGATGGAAAGCGCTGGCCAGGAACGTGAGCGATATCGCCGCAATGGGGGGTGAACCGAAATACGCCCTCATTTCGATAGGTCTCGATCCCAAGACACCGGTCAAGACGGTAGACGGCATATATAAAGGCATAAAAGCGGCGGCCGATAAGTTCGGAGTGAACGTGGTCGGCGGAGACACGTCCCATTCCGGAAAGCTCGTTATAGACATTTCATTGATAGGCCAGGTCGAGAAAAAGAATCTTGTCGGGAGGAACGGCGCAAAGAAAGGCGACGCTATATTCGTGACGGGTGAGATCGGCGGCTCGTATAAAAGAAAGCATTTGGATTTCATCCCGAGGATAGCGGAGGCAAGGGCGCTCGTTAAAAAATACACGATCACCTCAATGATAGACATATCCGACGGATTTCTTCTCGATCTTTCGAGAGTGTTGGATGCCAGCCGCGCCGGCGCCAGGATAACCAAGAGCGCTGTGCCGGTTTCGAGAGATGCCGTGTCGTTCGACAGAGCTGTTACCGATGGAGAAGATTTTGAGCTCCTGTTCACGATGAGGCCGGAAGCGGCCCGAGATTTTTTAAAGAGTGCGCGTCCCGTCATATTGGAGAGTGTATCGCTCGTAGGAGAAATAATGGATAGGCCATACGGTATACGCATTATAGAGGATGATGGCATAGAAAAAAGATTAAGCGCGGAAGGATACCTCCATTTTTGAAGATCATATCTAATAGCATTGAAGAAACTTCCATGATAGGAACTCGCCTCGCAGCGAAACTCAAAAAAGGCGATGTGGTCGCGTTAATAGGTCAGCTCGGTGCAGGCAAGACCGTTCTCACTAAAGGGATCGCGAAAGGGCTTGGCGTCAAAGATGTCCAGTATGTCAATAGTCCGACGTTCGTCATTATAAAGGAATATGAGGGGAAGATGCCTCTATATCACTTTGACCTGTATAGACTTTCAGGCCCCGGCTCGCTCGATGAAATATGCTATGACGAATATTTTTACGGCGATGGGGTATCCGTTGTCGAGTGGGCGGATAAGATCAAATCAATACTGCCTAAAAAACGCCTGGAAGTCAGGCTGTCGGTAGCGGGCGAGAATAAGAGAAAGATAGAGATTAAGAAACTTTCATGAAGATCCTCTCAATAGATACTTCTACGGACTATATGTCGTTGGCGGTAATGGACGGCGAAAAGGTTCTCAGGCGTTTCCACAGAAAAGCGGACAGGAACCATGCGAGGCTCCTGATACCGACGATAGAAAGCCTCCTTAAGAGATCCCGTATTAAATTGGATGAGCTCGATGCGTTCTGTATAGGCGTCGGCCCGGGTTCGTTCACGGGGCTTCGCATAGGCGTTACCACTATAAAAGGCTTAAGCCTTGCGACAGGTAAACCCATAGCGGCAGTTCCCACGCTCGATGCCATAGCTTACAATGCCAGAAATGAAGATGCCGTAATATGTCCTGTGCTGGACGCCAGGAAGAAGAAGGTATATGCCTGTCTTTACAGGTTTATCGACGGTAAGCTGAAGAGGCTTACAAAATATCTTTTGCTTCCTGCGGAAGAGCTTGTTAAAATAGCGGGTGAGTACGATAAGGTCTTCTTTCTGGGGGACGCTCTTCACATTATAGGCAAACATACGGACGAGAAGATAGACTGGCATCCGCGGGCAGATGTGCTGGGCAATATGGGGCTTGAATTCATAAATAAGAAAAGATGTGTCACTCCTGAAAAATTGGAACCGATGTATCTGTACTCAAAAGAATGCGATATAACGGGAAAGTAGAGATGCTGAAAGTTAAGAACGGCAGCGGCAGGACGAGACCGAGGTTCAGGTCCACTTGGGCAGAGGTCGACCTCGGGGCCATAGAATATAATTTCAAGCAGGTCAAAAAGTCGGTAGGAAAGGACATAATGGTCCTGGCCGTGGTAAAGGCCAACGCCTATGGACACGGGACCGTAGAGGTATCGAAAGTCCTGGAAAAGATGGGAGTGGATTATCTGGGTGTCGCCACTACGGATGAGGCTATGCGGCTCAGAGACCGCGGGATCAAGTCTCCAATTCTAGTCCTTGGACATGTTCTTCCCGGCGAAGTCAAAGCATGTGTTGAAAAGAACATCACTCTTACGCTTTGCGGAGACGAGCTTTTTTCCGCGATCGACAAAGCTGTTCGTGACCCGGCGAAGGCAAAAGTACATATAAAGATAGACACAGGCATGGGGCGCATAGGAGTATGGCATGAAGAGGCGCTCAATTTTATCAAGAACCTGGCCGAAAGAAAAAATGTGATGATAGAAGGTATATATACACATTTTTCAAGTATCGGCAGGGATGATTTCTTTACGTCATACCAGATCGAATCCTTCGAGAAGCTCCTCGAGAAGCTCGAAAGCTTCGATATTCGTATACCTCTACGGCACGCCGCCAATTCTATAGCTACCGTAGACTTCCAAAGGTCTCACCAGAACCTTGTCCGGCCCGGACTCATCATATACGGCATGTATCCCAAGCACACATTCCCGAAGCTGATAAAGCTTAAACCCGCGCTCTCGCTCAAGACGCGTATAGTATTCATTAAAGATACGCCGCCCGGGCGTTCGATAAGCTATGGAAGGACTTATGTCACCCAGAACCATACGAAGATCGCGACTCTCCCAATAGGATATGCCGACGGATACAATAGGAACCTTTCGAACAGGGCGGAAGTGCTTGTGAGGGGCCGGAGAGCAAGAGTGGTAGGTAGGGTGACGATGGACCAGACGATGATCGACGTCGGGCATATAAAGAATGTCAAACTTGGCGACGAGGTCGTTCTTATCGGAAGACAGGGGAAAGAAGAAATAAGGACCGAAAAGTTGGCGCGTCTCGCGGGAACCATCGCATACGAGACGGTCTGCTCCATTTCGAACCGCGTACCTCGCGTATATAAATAATACGGGTCCAATAGGATAATTGATGGCTAGCGCACGTTTTAAGACAGGCCTGTGTATCCTCGTTATTATCGCCGCAGTATTCTCGGTCTATGCAAATTCTTTTTCCGGCGCATTCCTTTTTGACGACAATCAACAGATACTCAATAATGCTTTTATCAAAGAGTTGAAATACCTGCCTCTCATATTTCAATCAGGTTTTGGCAGGTTCGATATCACGGGAACAAATTACTACAGGCCGTTGATAGATCTCTCCTTCCTGGTAGACCACTTTTTGTGGGGGACCGATAAGTTCGGCTACCACCTCACAAGCGTCCTGTTCCATGCCGCGGGAGCCATAACCCTCTTCCTCTTGTTGATGGCCTTGTTTAAAAGTCTAAAGACAGCATTCTTGACGGCGCTTCTTTTTAGCGTTCATCCTATATATACTTCCGGAGTGACCTATCTGTCCGGGAGAGGGGACTCGATGGTCATTTTTTTCATCCTTTTTGCCTTCTTCTTTTTGATGAAATTTTTTGCGGATGATCAAAAGAACGCGAATTTTGTTTTTCTTTCGATCTCCGCCGTATCTTTTTTTCTGGCGCTGCTCACAAAAGAGTCGGCTTTATTTATCATGGTCTTTGCCATTTTGTGCGGCCTGTATACT
>JBAYFK010000090.1:0-7040 GCA_041667225.1 Candidatus Omnitrophota bacterium | reverse complement strand
TCGCTTCCTTCATCGCCTTATCGCTGAGTTCGACGATCGTCTTCTCTTTTTTGGATGCCAATTCCCGGGCGAATTGTTCCAAGGAATCCCTGATCTCGTCCGGGTCGAATAACTCCGAGGCCTTTTCCAATAGTTCCTTACCTGATTTCAGCGCCTTCTCTTCGCCCGGAGCGTGGCTGTAGTGGAACGCCGCTTCGCCGGCCACATCGTAAAGATTGTCCTTATGTTCATTGACCAGAAGCTGCGCGATCTTGTAATGCAGCTTATTGCGCGCCGCTTCGTTCAATTCGCCGTATAAAATATTCTGGGTATTCTCATTGATGAAATTGAACTTGCCCGAACCTTCCGACCCGTCGACCAGGTGCATGTTCTTGGCCCGCGCCAGGAATTCCGATACGAATCCTTCATTCTTTTCGCCGATCTTTTTCAGCATATCCGCGTCGAAATTCTTACCGATGACCGCAGCCTGAAGCATCATCTCTTTAGTCTCGTCATCGAGGCTTGTCAGCCGGACCTTAATGATCTCGTTCAACGACGCCGGGATCTCTTTTTCGCCTATACCGTCCCTGACATGCCAGATGTCCTTTTGATAGAATATTACGCCTTTTTCTACCAGGAACTTGAGCATCTCTTCTATGAAATAAGGGTTACCTTTTGTAGTGTTATAGATCAGCCCTGCGAATCCTTTGGCTTTGCTGATGCCCGGGAAGATCGCGTCCATCATTGCCGTTGTGTCGCCCGCCGACAGGTCGGCCAAAGCGATATTTGAGACGCTGGCGTTATTGCTCGTTTCTTTGAGCATGGCCTGCAGGGCGGCTGCGGCGGCCGCGCCCGTGGGCCTGTTCGCGAAAGAACAGGCGATGAACATATTCCTGTTGGCTTCATGTTTTATCAGATAGCGCAGAAGTTCTAGAGATGCTTTATCCGCCCAGTCTATATCATCGAATATCATCAGGACTCTCTCATGATCAGCCATCCAGTTCAAGATATCCGAGAAGGCCTCGAATAGTAAAAATCTTCTTCCCGTGTCTTCCGCGTTCAAATCCGCAGATCTCTTTGCCAGTTTTCTCAGTTGAGGTATTATGAGGCTGAGTTCCGACAATTCCGCCGCCGGCATCTTAGAGATGACGTCCATGATCCGCGGATCATCTATGCCTGAGAGGTCGATATGATCACCTATTCCTTTTGCGAAGAGGTAATACGGGTCTTCGGCGTGCGGGGAAGAAGCGCCGCAATATATCAGGCTGCCTTTATCTTTTACGTAATTTTTTATTTCATCAAGGATCCTGGACCTGCCGACCCCGGATGGGCCGGAAATGAAAGCGGCTTGCGGCATTTTTGACCCGGCTACCGAGTCGAAGAGTTGTTTCAGTTTTTCCAGTTCTTCGCGGCGGCCTATAAAGTTGCGGCAGGGGAAAGCATCCATGGCGACAAGAGAGCTTACCTCTTCTACCGTTACTTCTTTTGCGGAGGAGAACCTGTTGCGTCCCTGTTTTTTTGACAGGTATAGAGCTTTATCCGCCATGTCTATCAATTTTAACTGTTCTCCGGAATCCTCCGGATAGACGGCATAGCCTATACTTAGCGTTATATCCAAAACCCTATCCTTGTCGATCGTAAGCTGATTCTTTTCGATATTGGAAAGAAGGTTTTTACATATTGCGGAAGTCGTATCTTTGTCAGCTCCCGGCAGCAGGATCAGGAATTCGTCCCCAGCGTACCGTATTACCGTGTCATTTTGCCTTACCGTCTTCTTCATGATGCCGGCGGCATGCTTCAGAGCCTTGTCGCCGCAAAGATGGCCATAGCTGTCATTGATCTTTTTGAATTTGTCGACGTCTATCATGAGGAGAGAGAGGGGGTAATTGCCCGCTTGCGCTTTTTTCAATTCTTGGGGAACGAATTGTTCTAGGTAATGTCGATTGTATAGGCCCGTTAAAGGGTCTAGAAGGGCAGAATTCTTTTGGAAAGAAAGTTCATCGCTCATACAATCCAATTTTATATGGGGCGGTTGCTTTTGTCAATCCATATTACCCCCACAGGTTGCGGTCGAGACTTCTGTAGGATATAGCTTCGGAGACGTGGTGCGCTTCAATGACATCTTTGGAGTCGAGATCCGCTATGGTCCTAGATATCTTGAGTATCTTGTCATAAGCCCTGGCAGATATCCCCAGTTCCAGTATGGCCAGCTTCAGCAGTTCTTCTCTCTCTTTATCCATTACGCAATATTTCTCGATCTCCTTCGATTCCAAATGAGCATTGAAGAATATTCCGTCCGCCTTCAAGCGCTCCCTTTGCACCGACCGGCCGCGGTCGACCCGTTTCCTTATTTCGCACGACGCTTCGCCGCAGCGCTTATCCGTCAAATGTTTCAGTTCAAGGCGGGGGACCTCGAGGTGTATATCTATCCTATCGAGGAGAGGCCCTGATATTTTGGAAAGATACCGCTGTATTTGGAATGGGGAACAGAGGCACTCGCGTTTAGGGTCTGTAAAATACCCGCACGGGCAAGGATTCATTGCTGCGACCAGCATGAATTTCGACGGATATGTCAGGGTGTTCGATATCCTCGATATCGTTATAGCTCCTTCCTCGAGAGGCTGCCGCAATACTTCTAAAACGTTACGCTTGAATTCCGGCAGCTCATCCAGGAACAAGACGCCGTTATGAGCCAAGCTTATCTCTCCCGGCGCCGGGTGGGTTCCGCCTCCCACGAGAGCTGCGTCGGATATGGTGTGATGCGGCGATCGGAAGGGGCGTGTGCCGATCAGCCCTTTTCCCGGGATCAATTTTCCGGAAACGCTATGTATCTTCGACGTCTCGAGAGATTCCTCTATCGTCATCTCGGAAAGGATCGTAGTGAGCCTTTTAGCGAGCATGCTCTTTCCCGAACCCGGCGGGCCGATCAAGAGGACGTTGTGTCCTCCCGCGGCCGCGATTTCGAGGCCGCGTTTTACATGTTCCTGCCCCTTGACATCCGCGAAATCTATCTTATACCTCGAATTTTTTTTGAATATTTGTTCGATATTCGATCTCTGGGCCTTAATATCTATCGTCTTGTTGAGAAAATCGACGACCTCTTTCAGGGATCCTGCAGGATAGACTTCGATATCCTTTACCATCGCGGCCTCCCGGGCGTTATCTGCCGGCAGGATCAGCCTCTTTTTCCCCATCTTTCCCATAGCCATCGAAATAGGGAGGACCCCTTTTACAGGCTTCAGTTTTCCGTCCAAAGATAGCTCTCCGCAGAATATGATATCCTGCATACCGCCTGAGTCCAGGACTTCTTCAGAAGCTAATATAGAAAGGGCTATAGGCAGGTCGAGCGCCGCGCCTTCTTTCCTGATGTCGGCGGGCGCCAGGTTGATAGTTATCTTTTTCGATGGAAAAGAATATCCGGAATTCTTCACGGCGGCTTTTATCCTGTCGCGGGATTCTTTTATGGCCGGGTCCGGAAGGCCGACAATATTGAAATAGGGCAGCCCTCCTCCTATATCTGTCTCCACAGTTACCTCATAAGCATCTATGCCCAATAAACAGCTGGAATATATTTTTGCTATCATAATGTCCCCTCTATGGCGTTCCTGATCAGTTCGATCTGTTCGACCCCGTTCCCTTCGCCGAGTTTGACGGAGACTACATCGATCCGCCAGTAGGAATATACGAGGCCGTATTTTTTCAGATAACACAGAGCGTTCTTGATTATGTTCTTTTCTTTTGCCCATGTGATGGATAGGGAAGGGGGGCCGAGAGAGTCGGTGGCGCGGGTCTTCACTTCTACAAAGACCGTAAAATCTCCATCCTTGGCGATGATATCCACTTCTCCGAAAGGAGTAGTGTAATTATTTTCCAGGATCTTATAGCCTTTTTGTTTCAAAAAATCCGCGGCTATCACTTCGCCTACGATCCCCAATATTTTATTCTCCCGGCCCATCACAGTTACCCTCCATATGCTTCCAGCACTATCCTCTCGATCTCGTCCTTTACTTCGCGCTTAAGCGGTATGACGGTGTTATACCATTTACCGTCCTTGCCGGATTCGCGCGGCATGCTGACAAATAGCCCTTCCTTACCTTCGACTATTCTCAGGCCGTTTATGACGAGCGAGTCAAGGATAGAAATGTCGCAGAAGGCTTTTGTCGCGCCTGCGCCATCCAGCTTATGCAGCCTCGTTACCTCTAACTTCAAGTCGTCTTTAATCATTAGCATCACCTCCTTTCCCGGGATGTCTGCATCCCTATATATGATGACGGTGAAAAGGACGAGATTCTTGCAAAATATTTCGGATTTTTTTATGTTAATAATGAAACAGCGGGTTCTGCGATATTGTACCGAGGTGAGTAGTGTGATATACTATATATAGAAGAAGAGATAAGCTTAGCCTTTCGGAAAGCATAAGGCGGTGATCTTTCGCAAGGAATCTCATCGAAGTCATACGTGAAGCGTATGGCTTACCGGGATCGGCGGTAAACCTGAATAGGGGGCAATCGAAAGAAAGCTAACACTGCCGGTTCAAGAGTCCGCTTCTCGAAAAGGTTAAGCGCCCTTCTTCGCAAATCAACCCAAGTCATCATGACTTGGGTGTTTTTTTGTCCGGTCGAGGTCTTTTATTATCCTAGAGACCCCTCTTTCACCTTCATTTTTCCAGGCTTCATGTATCATGACAAGCATTTTAGTGGTCTTTGAATCGGCAACCCACTTTATGCCCAAAAGCAGAGTAGCTACTAGGAACTGTAGGAAGTACCTGGGCGCTACGAAGGAGAGGATGAATGTAACCACTGCCAACAACAGGTATATATTGATCTTCTTCATGATGGAACCCATTTTCTTTTTTGAAATACGCTTATTTTTAAACGACTTAACCGATCCATGAGCTGAAACTACCATATCCAGGCATCTCCGGCATCCGGAAATATGGGATTCCACAAGCTCTCTCTCTTTCTTTCCCAAAGAGTTATTTAAGTACTCTGCCAGCTCAAATTCGCAGGGGTGGATAGCTGTTCCAGCCTTAATCTCAACCATATTCTTATTCTCCTATATATGATGACGGTAAAAACGGCAAAATTGTTGCAAACTATTTGTAATTTTTTAGCGCATCACGTAATTTTTCTTTAGACCTGTTTATACAGCATGCCACAGTACCTTTGGGCAGGCTTAGAATATCCGCTATGTCGCGGTATTTCTTATCATGGAAGAGGTATAATTCCATGATAAGTTTCTCTCTTCTCGGCAATGAATCGAGAGCTGTAGACACCCTATTTTTGAGTTCATGTTTTGATATCTCGCTACCCGCTTCAGGGTCTTTAGAGATGAGCGGCTCGATCAGCTCTTTTTCATTCATGTCATCAAATATGGATATGGCCTTGACAGGTTCACGGCGGTGCATCTTTCTCACATATTCGGCAGCCTCATTGCCGGAAATCATTGCAAGCCAATATGATAAGCTATCTATATTTTTCAGCCCTTCGAGTTTGCGGCTCTGCCAAATAGTTGTAAAGACTTCCTGTCCAATATCTTCCAGGTCCTGAGAGGGGAGAGAGAAACCGTATCCTTTAAGGCGGTCATCTATTGCGGTCATGACAAGACCAGAGTACTTTTTGATGAATCTGGACCATGCATCCAGATCCCTTTCGACGCATCCATTTATGAGTGATATATCGTTGTTGAACTTAGCCTCTTTCATGCTTAAAAGGATACCATAATTTATGCTTAAATGTCAATAATAATTTGATGTTTAATCAAAAGAAAAGATAAAAAATAACAAACTTTTTGTTTACCTTATATTGACTATTTTGAAAATGCATGGTATACTTTTATTCCCATATGATGAAAAATATTAAACACTAATATTTTAAGGCAATGTGACCCAAAAACGGGTAATGTTGCCTTTATTTTTTTATGGAGATATGAGGCCATACCGGATGAACGAACAGAATAAAACGAAAGACGAACTTATCTACGAGACGCTGATGCTGCGTAAGCGCGTCGATGAGTTAAGAGCCGCAGATAGCGAATGTAAAAGGGTCGAAAATGCCCTCCGCGAAAGCGAAAAGCGCTACAGGATGTTGGCCGAAACGGCGCACGACTTTATATTCATAATCGATTCAAGAGGGCACGTATCATACGTAAACAATTTTAGCGCCCAGGAGTTTGGCTGTAAACCTGAGGATATTATAGGGAAGAGTATAGTCGATATATTCCCACCCGAAACCGTAGAAGCGCAGGAAAAGTCGCTTACGGAAGTTTTTGAAACGGGCCAGTCGCTTCACAGGGAAGGGGTATCCAGATTTCCCACGCGGGATGTATGGCTAAACACGTGGTTGGTGCCGCTAAAGGACAGTTCAGGCGCCGTCCAGTCGGTCATAGGTATTTCCCGCGATGTTTCCTCTCAGAAAAAAGCTGAAAAAGACCTTCAGGAAAATGAGCGTTTTCTTTCCAATATATTCTCAAGCATAAAAGACGGCATATGCGTCCTGGATAAGGACATGAATATCGTGCGCGTCAACCCTATAATGGAAGAGTGGTATAAATATGAGATGCCTATAGTAGGAAAGAAGTGCTATGAGGTATACCACGGAAGATCTCAACGCTGCGATATATGCCCGTCCCACCAGACTCTCCAGACCTCAAAGCCTGCATATGAGGTAGTTTCCAGAGGTGGGGAAGACGGTAAAGTGGCCGGATACCAGGACCTGTACAGTTTTCCTATGATAGATGAGGCGACCGGCGAGATCAAGGGCGTCATAGAATATGTGCGTGATATTACGGACCGTACGCGCATTGAAGAGCAGCTGAGCTACAGAACTAAATTCGAAAAGCTGATCACCACAATATCCACCAATTTCATAAACCTTCCTCCTGACAAGATCGACGAAGGGCTTAATTACGCCCTCGAAGCGCTGGGGCAGTTCGTCGGGGTCGACCGAAGCTACATATTCCTTCTTTATGATGGCGGAACGAAGATGACTAACACTCATGAATGGTGCGCCGAAGGCATAAAGAGCCATATCGGTTCTCTCCAAGGGTTGATTTTTGATTCT
>JBAYFK010000089.1:0-7061 GCA_041667225.1 Candidatus Omnitrophota bacterium | reverse complement strand
CCGACGAATAGGAGGATCGTAGGCGCTGAAGGACCTTAAATTCTTAAATTACCTGCTGAAATACCTTAAAGAGCGCTACTGCAAATACTGTTGCTGGTGAACTGTTAAAGGTCCTTCGTCGGACAACTGTCAAACTACATCCTCCTCAGGATCAGTTTTCCCTGAGTTAGACTGCGGGAAAACTGGAGGCGCGGAGCGGAATTGAACCGCTGTATAGGAGTTTTGCAGACTCCTGCCTTACCGCTTGGCTACCGCGCCCCGGACCTATCTGGGCTTGCCCTCGCCTTTACGCACCCACTCGACCATGCCGTTCATTCTAAGCACATTTCTTCCGCGGTTTTTATGATTTCCGTCGGCGTCGTAGGCGGCGACTTCACTCTGGCTCGCAGCTTCTGTAAGGCCCGCGTTATATTCGTAATCCGGTTTATCCGGCGTTCCCGTCCGTTTACTGGCCGGGCAATCGAACGCCTTTTCATCTTTTACATAGTTCGGATATAGGGCTTCCAATTTCGGCGGCAATACGTCATTATTATCGGCCGCGTACATATGAAGCCCGAGGCTTATGCGCCTCAAATTATCCGCACAACTTATATTATGCGAACGCTCTTTTATCATCCGCGCAAAAGGAGCTAAAGCTATCATCATTACGGCAAATATGGCCGCTACGACCAGAAGCTCGCCAAGCGTAAAAGCTCTGTTTCCGAGAAAACTATCTCCTGATCGGGCTTTCCTGTACATACGCTTCCTATAAATTGAGCTCATTTATCAAAATTCCAACTATATCTTAAAGCTTAAGGCCTTGTCAAGAATAATTTTTGCAAGCTCTTTTTTGGTCTTATTGGATACGGCGATCGTCTTGCCGGAACGCTCTATCATCAAGATGCTCAATGTTTTATCGCCAAAAACTGTCTTACCGCGGCTCAGTTTATTTGCCACGACTAGATCTACGTTCTTTTCTTTAAGCTTCTTAATAGCATTGCTCTTGAGATCTTCCGTTTCGAGAGCAAAAGCGACTAATACCCTGCCTTTTTTGTTATTTCCAAGGCCTTTTATGATATCCGGGTTCTCTACAAGCCTTAATATAGCCGCGGATCCGCCTTTTTTAAGCTTCTTTGCCGCAATCGATATAGGCCGCCAATCCGATACAGCCGCCGCCATTATTACGCAATCAGCCTTACCTGACTCTCTTTTAACCGCCTTTTGCATATCGAGCGCGCTTTCTACCGGCACGCCTTTTACGCCTCGCGGTATTTCGAGCGCTACAGGGCCGCTGATAAGAATGGTCTCGTAGCCCCTCTTCCCGGCTTCTTCGGCTATCGCATAACCGAATACGCCTGTGGAATAATTTGATATAAACCTTACGGGGTCTATCTTTTCTCGGGTAGGGCCTGCGGTTATTACTATGCGCCGGATCTTTTTACCCTTTTTAGATCTCACTTTACAAGCCGCATTACTTCTTGAATGATATCTGCCGAACCTGCTATATGGCCGATATCTTCATGCCCGCAGGCTAAATGTCCTTTTATCGGACCGATAAAATGGTAACCTGTTCCCTTAAGTTTTTCTATGTTCGCCTGCACTATTTTATGCTTGTACATCTTGTCGTTCATTGCCGGAGCTATCAGAACGGGCGCGTCTGTTGCGAATATGGTACAGCTTAATATGTCATCGCATATGCCGCATGCGAGCTTGCCGATCAAATTCGCCGTTGCAGGAGCTACGACTATTATGTCCGCCCTGTCCGCCAGAGAAGTATGGATCGGGCTGCGCGAAGCCGGCAGCTCGAACATGTCCGTGATCACCTTGTTGCCGGACAATGTCTCAAACGTAAGCGGCGTGACGAATTCGAGCGCTTCTTTTGTCAAAAGAACGGTGACATCGAAACCGTCTTTTTTAAGAAGGCTTACGAGGTCGCATGCCTTATATGCCGCTATGCTCCCGGTCACGCCCAATATAACAGACCCGGATGCTTTCGTCATTTTGTCTCTTTTGCTTCTTTGTTCTTAAATGTGATCTTGCCTTCGAGTATCTCTTTCAGGGCAATATCCGGCGCCTTCAGGTCCGGGTCTGCATCGACGAGCTTTGATGCAGCTCCGTCGGTAAGTTCGAGCGCCCTATGCGAAGCAAGAATGACCAGCTTATAAATACTTCCTGTCTTATCTAACAATTTATCTATCGGCATATCGTACATGTTCCTCCTCCGGTTTTTCCCTCACAAGACTGTCGTATCTCATCGAGTATTATGTTTTTCAGTTTCCTGTAGGCCGTATCAAGCCTGTCGTTCACTATCCTGTACTGGTACCTGTCTTTATACTCCATCTCTTTCTTTGCAAGGTTGAGCCTCGTCGATATCGCGTCTTCTCCGTCGGACCTTCTCGATAAGAGCCTCTTCTTCAGCGCCGTTATCGACGGAGGTAATATGAATATAAGCACGCTGTCGTCGGGATATATCCTCTTAATCCTCATTGCGCCTTTGACATCTATACTCAAGAGGATCGATCTGCCTTTCTTCAAATCTTTTTCTATCGCTTTTTTTGGAGTGCCGTAAGAATACCCGAAGTTCTTTTCGTATTCAAGAAATGCTCCGGCCTCCGCCATCTCTTCAAATTTTTTCTCCGACAAAAAATGATAATCTACGCCGTTCTTTTCGCCGCTTCTCGGAGGCCTCGTCGTCGCCGATGTCGAATGGACAAGGCCCAGGTCATCTTCCAGCAGTTTTTTGCACAAAGTCGTTTTACCGCAGCCCGACGGAGCTGAGATTATGAAGAGTTTTCCCTTGTCAGCGGAGGTCTTCATCTATTCTAGGTTCTTTACTTGTTCGCGGATCTTCTCTACCTCGCTTTTGACCTCGATAACATTTTTCGAGATCTTGAAATCGCTCGCCTTGGAACCGACGGTATTTATCTCCCTGTGCAGTTCCTGCGCTATGAAGTCGAGCTTCTTACCGACCTCATCATGCCCGGAGATCGTGCCCCTGAAATTGGATAGATGGTTCTTGAGCCTCGTTATCTCTTCGGAAACATCGCTGTTCTTGGCATATATCGCGACTTCCATTTCCAGTCTTCCCAGGTCTATCTGCCTGCCGTTGGCCAGGTCCTTTATCTTATCGGAAAATTTTTTCCTGTATTCTTCTATCGTGAGATTTGCTCTCTTTTTGATGACGCTGACCATCTTATCTATCTTTGCGGCGCGGCTTTTCAGGTCGATGAAGATGGACTTCCCTTCTTTTTCTCTTTCCGCTATCAGCTTGTCTACCGCGTTATCTATCGCTTCTTTCGTCTTCGGCCATAGCTTGGCAAATACTTTCTCGTCGATATTATAGTTCACGACGCCTGGGAGCGTGATTATGTCTTTCATGCTTATATTTTCGGCCATGCCGAGATGTTTGCTGAGCTGTGACATCTCTGTGTAATAATTTTTCGCAAGGGCCTTATTTATTTTTACGGTCTCTCCCTTTGCCAAAGCCATATCGTAGGAAAGGTTGAGGTTCACCTTTCCCCTCTTAAGCCTCTTCTGCAGGATCTCTTTTATCCTGTCTTCGAATATATTAAGGCTTTCGGGTATCTTGAGACTAAGGTCAAAAAATTTGTGGTTAACGGTCTTTATCTCGGCGGTGATCTTGCCGTTCTGAAGCTTCGCGTGCCCCCTGCCAAAACCTGTCATTGATCGGATCAACTTCGTCCTCCTGAAAATTTTATATTTTTTTTATGCCCAAACGCGTTTTTCGATGGTCGCCTTCACTATCTTTGTAGGATAGAGATCGACGATGACTTCATCCGGACTGAACCAAAGCTTTATTTCGCGCTCCGCGTCTTCCGGGTTCGCGGATGCGTGTATTACATTTTCGTAAACGCCCTTTGTCGTTATCCTGCCGTACGAACCTCTGATGGATACCGGGTCGGCCTCCTCGGGGTTGGTCGATCCGCATATCGCCCTTACTTTCGCAATAGCGTCGTCGCCGAAATATACCAGCGCCATGACTTTCTTTTTATGGAACTCCCCCATCAAGTATTTCAGCAGGTCCTCAAAGAACGGCTTATCTTTCAGGGCGGAATAGTGCTCCTCCGCGAGCTCGCGGGAAACCTTCACTATCCTCCCCGCCACTATATCCAGTTTCGTCTCGGATAGCCTTGTGAGTACATTCCCCGTTAAAGATTTCTTAAGCCCGTCAGGTTTTATCAAGACCAATGTCTGCTGTCCCATGATATTCTCCTTATATTAATAGTGATAATTTATGATAATAGCATCTAAACTATATAATAGCGATTTTGATGCAAACCTCTATTTTAGTAAAGTAGCGCGTTCAGGTCAAGTCTTTTTTGATAAGAGTATGTCCGATATCCTGTTAAGGTCGTTGTCAGAGTAGTATTCTATCTGTATCTTTCCCCTCTTTTTACCATGCGATATCTTGACGCGTGTGCCGAGCGCCTGCTGTATACGCGATTCCAGATCGGCGATCTCTGGGTCCTTTTTATTCTCCGCTCTCTTGCGTCCTGCGCCCATCTTCCTGTTTATCAGGTTCTCCGTCTCTCTGACAGACATCTCTTTTTCGATTATCATGGAACATATACGCAGCTGCGTGCTCTCTTCCGTCAGGGACAGGAGCGCTTTCGCGTGGCCCGCGGTTATCGTATTCTTGGCTATATATTCCCGTATCTTCTCAGGGAGAGCCAGCAATCTAAGCGTATTGGCTATCGTCGAGCGGTCTTTTCCGAGCACCTGGCTTATCTTTTCCTGGGTAAAATCAAAATCTGAGATGAATTTATGGAACGCGTGGGCTTCTTCGATCGGGTTAAGCTCAGCCCTCTGGATATTTTCGATCAGCGCGATCTCAAGCATGTCTATATCGGAAACGTCTTTTACTATTGCGGGAATAGTTTCCAAGCCGAGCGCTTTTACGGCTCTAAGCCTTCTTTCTCCGGCGATAACTTCGTATCCGTTAGCGTCCTGCCTGACCAATATCGGCTGGACAACTCCTTTTTCTTTTATGGAGTTAATGAGATCTTTGAGTTTTTCCTCGTTGAAATCCAGGCGCGGCTGATATTTGTTGGTCCTTATCTTTGATAATGATATCTGTCTAACAGTTTCGCCGGATACAGATGCTGCTATATCTTCCCTTTCTTCTTTTTCAGGAATTAAAGCGCTCAGTCCTCTTCCTAAAGCTCTCTTTTCTATCATCTAATCTATCCCCCCTTCACTTCTGTTAAGTTATTGTCAGCTAAAGTGTTATGAACTATCGTTTCTATATTTTGAGTGCTTATTTCTTTTTTTACTCCTAACAGTTCATTCGTCAAGTCCCGATATTTTATCGCTCCTATCGAAGCTTTGTCATAGAGCGCTATAGGCTTGCCAAACCCGGGCGATTCTGTAATACGGATATTCCTCGGAATGACGGTATTATAAACTTTTTCTTTAAAATAGGTCCGCGCCTCGTTTATAACCTCTGTCGTCAGATTTGTCCTGAAATCTGCCATCGTCAGAAGAACACCTTCTACAACAAGGTCTGGGTTTATATTTTTCCTTACGAGATCTATCGTGCTTACCAGTTGGCCGAGTCCTTCAAGCGCATAATATTCACACTGTATGGGTATCAATACGGATCCTGCCGCCGTAAGAGCATTGATCGTTATTAAACCGAGCGACGGCGGACAATCGATTATGATGTAGTCATAATCCTGTCTAATGCCTTCCAGGGCTTTTTTAAGACGGTATTCCCGTCTCATGACACTTACAAGCTCGACCTCAGCTCCGGTTAAACTAAGATTAGATGGGATCAGAGATAAGCCGTCTATTGCGGTCTTGACAATTGCGGACCTTGGATCGGCTTCCTCGACGAGAATATCATATATGCTCGTTTTAACACCGTTCTTATTTACACCGAGTCCGCTGGTCGCGTTGCCTTGAGGATCTGTATCTATCAGGAGAGTTCTTTTTGATGAGATGGCAAGATATGCGGCGATATTGATCGCGGTAGTCGTTTTCCCGACACCGCCTTTTTGATTACATATTGCTATTATTTTTGCCATATTCTCCGAAGAATGTTCCACGTGGAACATTCGCTTGCGATATTATTTATAAAAATTGTACACTATAAACAAAATAAAGTCAAGTTTAGATAGAGATGTTCCACGTGGAACATCTCCGAATTGGTTGATGATTGGGTAGGATTTTAGACTTTTTTGAATATAACGTACTGTTCGACGATAGTTAATACTGTGTTTATAAGCCAATAAAGCACTAATCCGGATGGCATGCTATAGAATATGAATCCGAACATTATCGGCATTATTATGAGCATCATCTTCTGCTGCTGCTTTTGTTCGTCGGTAACCGCCGCCCCCATTGAGTTTGCCGATATCTTCTGCTGTACTACCATACCAACGATCATAAGAATAGGTAATATATTGATGCTATTACCTAATAGTGGCAATGTGAATGGAATGGCAACCGCATCTGGGGCCGACAGATCCCTGATCCACAAGAATTGCGCGCCTCTCAGATCGATCGATTTGATGAGAGCTTGATACAACGCTATGAATATGGGCATCTGTAATATAAGAGGCAGGCAACCGCTTAATGGATTGATATTGTATTTCTTATATAGCTCCAACATCTCTTTGTTCAGCTTTTGCGGATTATCTTTGCACTGGAGTTTCAGCTTTTCCATCTGCGGATGCAGATCTTGCATCTTCTTCATGGATGTAAAACTCTGTTTGGATAGGGGAAAGAGTAAAACGTTTAAAAAGATAGAAAGAATTATGATAGACAATCCCCAGCTATGCACAACTGAATAGAAAAATCCCATAATGGAGAGCATTATTTTGGCTATAAAGCCGAAAAACCCGAAATTGATCGTCTCCTCAAGGTTAAACCCGAAAGCCTTGAGCTCCGATATCTTGCTTGGCCCGGCATAAAGCAGGAATCTTTGTTCCGCAAATGAGCCGGCAGGTATAGAAATGTCCTGAGATTCTACGCCGGTAACTAAAGACTTGTCTTTTGTCTCATTATAAAATTCGCCCTTGGTCTCGCCGAGCGGCTTCAAAATAATAGAAAAATATTTG
>JBAYFK010000088.1:0-7110 GCA_041667225.1 Candidatus Omnitrophota bacterium | reverse complement strand
TAAGGAGCGTCGATTTACCGGCGTTCGTGTAACCGACTATCGCGATCGTCAGTGCCGCGAACCTGGACCGTTTTTTGCGCATCATAGCGCGCCTTTGTCTCAGCTCCTCAAGGTCTTTCTCCAGCCTCGTGACCCTGTCCTTGATCTTGCGCCGGTCTACCTCGAGTTTCTTTTCGCCCGGCCCTACCGATCCTATGCCTCCGGTCTGGCCCATCAACTCTACCCCTTTACCGACGAGCCTCGGCATGAGATATAGAAGCTGGGCGAGCTCCACCTGCAATTTACCTTCGTTAGAATGCGCCCTCTTCGCGAATATGTCGAGTATCAGCTGCGTCCTGTCTATGATCCTGGCATTTATCACGTCTTCGAGGTGTTTCTGCTGGGTGCCGTTCAGGTCATTATTGAATACGACAAGGTTGATACGCTCGTCGGCGCATATCTTCGCGAATTCTTCGGCCTTGCCGGAACCTATGAACTGCGCTGGGGACGGGTCGTGCATGCGCACTATCTCTTCCCTCACAACAGCGGCGCCAGCAGACCGCGCCAGCTCCTTAAGCTCCGCGGACCTCTCTTCCGGCGTCCAGCGTTCCCTCTCAAAAGCTACCGTAACGAGTAATGCGCGTTCCATGTATTCTCCTATGCGCTCTTGCGCTCTTGTGTCTTGCGTCTTGTGCTCTTGACTATTTCTCTCACTATAGCAGTTTCACTCATTCTGGTCACATCAAACCACCTTACACGCGGGTCCGCCCTGAACCATGTCAGCTGTCTCTTTGCAAAGTTCCTTGTATTCATCTTCAGAAGTTCCATTGCTTCATCGAGAGAATATTCACCGTCAAGGAAACCGGATATCTCTTTAAACCCGAGAACGGATATTGCTGTCTTCGACAATGCCTTCTTCTTTAGACTCTTAACCTCCCGTATGGCGCCGGAGCCGACGATCGCCTCTGAGCGCGCGTTGATATTATCGTAAAGTTTGTCTCGGGGAGCAGTAAGGCCGAAGATGTCTACATCGCATTCATCTTTTAGGCCTTTCGTCGCGGCTTTAAGTTCCGTCATCGTCTTCCCGGTCGAATCGAATATCTCAAGCGCCCTTATTATACGGCGCTTATCGTTCGGGTGTATCTTTTCCGCTGAATCAGGGTCGATCGCTGACAATCTCTTGTGCAGGTAGAGACTCCCCTTCTTAGCCATGATCCTTTCCATCTTCCGCCTGAACTTAATATCAGCTTCCGGCGAAGGGAAGAGCCCGTCTATCAGCGCCTTTACATATAATCCGCTGCCGCCGGCTACGATCGGTATTTTTTTGCGTTTTGCCGCGGACCTGATCGCCGCCGTCGCCTTCTTCCTGAAGAGGGCCGCGCTATACTCTTCGGAGGATTTGAGAATGCCCGTTAAAAGATGACGCGCCATCTTCTTTTCATCTGCGGTCGGCGCCTGGCTAAGCACAGCCATACCTTTATATGCCTGCATCGAATCGGCCGAAATGATCTCACCCCCGACCATCCTGGCCACTTTTATCGCCAGGCGTGTCTTGCCGATGGCCGTAGGCCCGACTATAAATATGACTTTGGTCTTTTTAGCTGCAAACATCGTCTGAACAGATCTTTATACTGTATCCGGCCTTACGTAATTTCGCGGCAAGTGAGTCGGCCTCTTCCTTCGAACCGCACTTTCCGGCCTTTACCCTGTATAACTTTCCGCCGGAGACGCTCGGAGGCTCTATATAGCTTTCATACCCGGAATCTGCCAGCTCACGGACCATCCTTTCGGCGTTCCTGCTGTTCTTAAAAGATCCCACCTGGACCGAATAGACGCTATTCCCTGAGGTAACGCGTTTTGCCGTGATCTCCGGGATGGGTTTACTGTAAACAGGCACTGCGCCGCCGCGGCCGGACCCGCCAAGCATACGCGCTTCAAAGCTTAGGGGCGCGGACGCCTTAACCTTATCGAAATAGTACGCCGCCTTGTCCGTCACTCCTTTTTGTTTATATACGCTGCCGATCTTATAATATATGACGGCTATATTTTTATCGTTGGGGAATTTATCTATGGCTTCTTCGTACTTACTTATAGCGGCATTCATGTTGCCTTCGAGAAAATATGAGTCGCCGATCCCGACGTAGGCGTCGGAAAGTCTCTTTGAGCCGGAATACTTCGTGATAATATAGTCGAAACTCTCCCTTGCGTCCTTGAACTTGTTCGATTTGAGCTCGCTCAAGCCCTTAAGGTAATATATCTCGTCCCTGCGGGACGCTCTCGAGTCTATCAAAAGATCCGCCTCGCGGATAACCCTGTCGTACTTCCCCTCAAGGAAAAGCCTCTCGGCCTTCGCGGGTGTTGCGCTCTCCATCTCCGGGCTTGCTTCCCGGGCAGACAATACTAATATCGCGGCGCAGGCGACACATGATACGGTATGAAGAAAACGCGGCATCAACATATCCTCCCTATTAAAGTATGCGGTTTTACGGACTCTATCTTAACATCGACTATCGTACCTATCAACTTATCATTACCCTCGAACACAACCGTCTTATTCGTCTTTGTCCTGCCCGTAAGGGTCGAAGGGTGCTTCTCGTTCCGGCAGTCGGCCAGGACTGCGACGGCGTTGCCTATTAATTCTTCGTTCCTCATCAACGAAGACTCGCATTGAATGTCCATTAGCGCCTTAAGCCTCGCGTCCTTTACCTCGGAAGGGACATTATCCTTCAATTGCGACGACTTCGCCGGAGGGCGCGGGGAATATTTAAAAGTGAACGCGCTGTCGAACCTGACCTCATTCATCAGGCGGAAGGTATCCTTAAAATCTTTATCCGTCTCGGATGGAAAACCGACGATAACATCGGTCGTTATACTACCGCCCGGAACTATCGACCTATAATCTTCGACCAGCTTCAGGTACTTTTTTCTCGTATAGCGCCTGTTCATCATCTTCAATATCTTGTCAGATCCGGACTGTAAAGGCAAGTGCAGATGTTCACACACCTTTTCGAGCCGGGTCATGGCCTTGAACAATTCTGTAGAAGCATCCTTAGGATGGCTCGTCATAAAACGTATGCGTTCTATGCCCTTTATGGCGTTTAAACTCTCCAGGAGGCCTACGAACCCGTTCTTGTTGTCCGCGGACTTATATGAATTTACATTTTGACCGAGGAGAGTAATTTCCTTAAAACCTCTCCGAGCAAGCGCTTCAGCTTCTTTTAATATATCCCTGGCGTCGCGCGACTTCTCATGCCCGCGCACGTACGGCACGATGCAATATGAGCAGTAATTATCGCAGCCCTGCCCTATAGAGATAAAGGCTTTGGATCTTCCCTCGCGGTATTCCGGAAAAAGCTCAGGCCTCTTCTCATTGACCTTGTCGATAGCGATGACCGGACAGCGGTTCTCCAAAATATCCTTTACGATGCCGGGGATATCGCTTTCATTACCCGGTCCGCAGGAAAAATCGAGTATCGGTATCTTCTTCAGGATCTCGTCTTTATAACTTTGGGCAGTACATCCCATAAGGCCGATCACAACCCCAGGCCTCTTCTTCTTAAGGGGCTTTAAGTCCGCTATATTGCTAATCAGGCGGTCTTCGGCATGTTTCCTGATGGAGCACGAATTGAATAAGATCACGTCTGCGTCTTCTATGGACGAGGCTTGAGTGAACCCCTCCTCCATCATCAGAGCCATCACGAACTCCGAATCCCTGACATTCATTTGACAGCCAAAAGTTCTTATGTACAGGCTCTTCTTATTCATTTATTTTTTTCTCTTCTTGGCAAATCCGATAAAGACCGGTAATAACGATACCAGCATCATGCCAAAGATCGCGATCACGAAATTGTCTTTAACAAGCGGGATGTTGCCGAAGAAATAACCGCCGAAAAGAAAGATCGCTACCCATAATAAGGCGCCGGTTATATTATAAATAATGAACTTTCTATACTCCATCTTGCCGATGCCGGCTACAAAAGGCGCAAAAGTCCTTATGATAGGTACAAAGCGCGCCAAGATTATCGTCTTGCCTCCGTGCCGCTCGAAAAATCTATGGGTATCGTCCACATATTCCTTTTTGAAAAACCTGCCGCTGTACCTCAGCAAGATCCTGTCCCCAAAATATTTCCCTACGGCATAGTTTACGGTATCTCCTATGACCGCTGCGCTCAAAAGTACAATGAATACCAGAAGCGGATCGAACATCCCTAATGCTGCGAAGGTTCCTACGACAAAAAGGAGGGAGTCTCCGGGTAAAAACGGCGTGATCACGAGCCCCGTCTCCGCAAAGACGATGACGAACAAAAGCAGATACGACCATCCGCCGATGGCCTGAATGATCTCGTTCAGATGTCTGTCGAGATGTATTATAAAATCGATTATGTTCAAGACAACTTCCATATATACTCCTTAGTATTTTTCTGCGACAACGAGCATTTCGAAATCTTCGGTGGTCAGCTTGTCGTTCCTTGAATAAGCCCCGAGCTTCACGCCGAAAATATCGATCTTCCTGAACCCGAGAGTTTTCAGGAGCCAGGTTATTTCGCTGGGCACGTAGTAGCGCTCGTTACAGGTCAATTCCTTTTTGGCCCCCGCATCGTCCTCGAATACGACGGTGTTGTGGTCCCGGAACGTCATCAGATCGAAAGAACAATTTTTACACGCTGAATTGCCTTCTTTGGCCGCGGACTCATAAAATTCCTTGACGGAATGAAAGAGCGGGAATAACCCGTTCAACGTCGTGAATATGAACTTGCCCTTATCTTTTAACGCCTTTGCCGCGTTCTTTAATATTTCAAAATTCATCTCATCCGTTTCCATTAAAGAAAAACCGCCCTCACAGAGCATGATCGCCAGATCGAACTCGCCCTTGAAAGGAAGAGCCCTAGCGTCATGTTTCTGGAAATCGATCGTCACCCCTGCCTCTGCGGCTTTTTCCTTAGCCCTTACGATCTGGGAGCCGGACAGGTCGATGCCGGTCACGCTATATCCTCTTTTCGCAAGTTCGATCGAATGGCGGCCGGTGCCGCAGCCTATATCTATTATTTCGAGCGACTTGTCGCAGGCGATCTCCTTCTCGATAAAATCGCATTCGCCGATGGTTCCCTGGACAAAACATTCATTGTCATATTTGTGGGCGTAATTTTCGAATAGTGCCTCGTACCATTGTTTCACTTTTGATATACCTCCCGTTGGTCAACTTTCGCTTTTATGCGCAGCATCTCATCTCCGCCGCGCTGGAATTCGTATCCCACTTTTCGTATCTCGGTCTCGTATCCTTTTTTATTCAATTCGGCGACTAAAGGCTCGAGATACGGCGACACTTTGCCATCCAGATTGAGGAGTGGGAATATCCGCGTTTCACCCGCCACCCTGCACATCTCGATGACCGATTCCAGATGGAATTCGAACGTCAGGTGCGCTGAGTACAAAAATAAGAAGTGCGAGCACAAGGCGATGTCGAAACTCCCGTCTTTAAATGATAATGCGGGAAGGCTGTACGGAATGTAGCGCCCTTCTCTTTTACCCTCTTCAAAGTCCGCCAGGAATTCGTTCATCGACTGCATGCGGATCCGCCCAAGGTCGTCGATAGAGGCGATATTCTTCCAGACATAACTATCTTTATTCGACAAGGCGTGCTTTATAACGTCGGGAAAACATGCGTCGATCCTGACCTTTATCTCGGCTGCTGAAAACTGATAGATAGGGTCGCAGGAGATGGCCCTAAGTCCCTGCTTCTTCATACCGGCGTTGAAACTCGCAGGCCCGTCGGCCGAGCACAATATCTTCTTCCCGAGGTCGTCCTGGGTGAGGCCAAACATGGCTACATACTCATCGAAAGAGCGGCCCCAAGGCACGATCTCCGTAAGTTCGAACGCCACGAAATATTCTCTCCAACCCTGGTCTTCTTTGATCTGGAATGCCCTCCCTATCCGATCGACCTGTAATTCTTTTCGGTGAACTTTATTATCTCGTTCATCATCGCGACCGACTCCGCCGGATGTTTACCTACGGCAGTTTCCGCCGACAGCATTACGAGATCGGTCCCGTCTATTATAGCATTAGCCACATCCGTCACTTCGGCGCGCGTGGGTATAAGATTAGCGGTCATACTCTCTAGCATCTGCGTCGCGGTAATGACGAACTTGCCCGCGCGGTTACATTTTTTAATTATCATCTTCTGTATGATCGGGACTTCATAGACCGGCAGCGACACCCCCATATCTCCGCGCGCTATCATGATGCCGTCCGAAACGCCTATTATCTCGTCGATATTCTTTATCCCTTCCCTGCTCTCGATCTTTGAGACGATACGGCATTTGGAACCTTTCTTAAGTATCTTCCTTACATCAAGAACATCTTTCTTACTGCAGACGAACGACTGCGCTATATACTCGATGCCGTTCTTCTCGCAAAATATGATATCCTGTATGTCCTTGCGGCTGATGGGGCCAAATTCAAGTTTTGCCCCGGGTATATTTACGCCCTTATGCTCTTTGATCAGGCCGCCGACGATGACAATAGTTTTCAGACTGTCCTTGTTCCTGCCCACCACCTCTAATGCTATGGTACCGTCATCGATAAATATATGCTGGCCATTCTTTATGCCGGAAAGCGGCCCCTTGTAATCAAAAGGCAATTTTCCCTGCCTGCCCTTGATCTTCTGCTGGGTAAGCCATACCGTCTGGCGTTTTTTAAGCATGATGGGTTCGGGGATATCGCCGACCCTTATGCGGTGCCCCTGGAGGTCGCCGAGCAGTTTCACTCGCCTGCGATAATTAGCGTTTAACCGCCGTATGAGCGCTATCCTATGGAACATCTCCTGTAATTTCCCATGAGAAAAATTGAGGCGCGCAACATCCATGCCCGCAAGCATCATCTTCCTGGCTGTCGTCTCATTCGACGACGCCGGTCCAAGCGTACAGATTATCTTAGTTTTAACCATTCAATCTCTTGCTCCTATATCAGAACGGTGTTTTTTTTCAAACGCCTGCCGCAAGCTTCATCTCTCTCTTCATCAGGAAAAAGACCGCAACGGCGCCTAGTTCAATAACGACGACTACCGGAAATATGAGCGATACCGACTTATCGTATAGAACACCCACTAGAAAACTACCCAGGAATATAGCG
>JBAYFK010000087.1:0-7116 GCA_041667225.1 Candidatus Omnitrophota bacterium | reverse complement strand
CCGCGGGAATAGCGGGCGGTAACAATGTCTATTCAAGAGAAGACGTAGTAAAAGCTATAGCCGCACTGGAGAATCTGGGCGTGGCCAACGGCCGCCTTACCATAGGCACTCACCAGGAGAGCGGTTTTGGCGGGATAGCCGATACAGCATGGGAGCCGCTTAAGGGCGATTGGAACCAGACCGAGAGCGTATACACGGTTAAGGCAAGTTCTACAGCCGATGCTGATTATGACGGCTTGGCCAACTGGAAAGATGCGGACTCAGACAACGACGGCTTCTCTGACGGCGAAGAGACCGCAAAAGGTACGAACAAGTTTAATAGAGAGAGTTATCCCAAGATCGCCATCACGGACCTGGATAATGACGGCGTATCCGATACCAGTGAACGTGATATCAACTATTTCATAAACAACCTGAAGAGTCTGGCGGCGGGACAGAGCGCTCTTGTAGCAGCGATCGACAGCCTCACATCTCAGGGCGGACTTACAAAAGACCAGTTTATCACCGCCCTTACCCAGAAACTCTCCACTCAGGAAGCTACGCTTGCGCTTGCAAGCGCACTTATAGGTAAGAGCGTAACCGGAACATATACTACCACAGCGGACCTCAAGGCGGCTCTTAAAGGCCTTGCTTCCGATGACGCTGCTCTTGCGGGAGTGATCGAAGGGATCAATGCAGGGACTTATACCACTACTGCGGCGTTCCTGGGAGCGTTCAAGACAGCAGTATTCGGGCCGTCTGTGTCAGTTACGACCGCGCATATCAAGAAGTACCTCGAAAGCAGCATAGATATAGATAAAGACGGTATTTACGATCGTCAGGACGCCGATTCCGATAACGACGGCTTCTCTGACGGTGAAGAGACGGCAAAAGGTACGAGCGCCTTCGACGCAACAAAACATCCGCAGGTATCGACTTCTGATACTGACGGCGACGGCATACTGGATGTAGATGAGCGCAGCGCCAAGAATATGGCCAATGCCCTGCTTACGATCGCTGCCGGCCAGACTGACCTCGCCACTGCCATAAAGAGTGTTGCCGATCAGCCGGGCCTGACAAAAGACCAGTTCATCACTGCCTTGATACAGAAGCTCGCTACTCTGGAGACTACGCCTACACTGGTAAATGTGCTGATGGGCAGGAATGTAAAAGCTTCGGACTATACCACAGCAGCAGCCTTAAAGGCCGCCCTCATATCTATTGCGGGCAATGATACCGCCCTTGTAGGTGTTATAGAAGGCGTCAATGCCGCTACTTACAGCACGACCTCGTTGTTCATGAGCGCGTTCAAGGCCGCAATGGTCGGTCCGTCGTCCGCGGTGTTGAAGACAAGGCTCCAGGGTTATTCAATAGATGTCGACGCCGATGGGCTCTACGATTGGCAGGACGCCGATTCCGATAACGACGGCTTCTCTGACGGTGAAGAAGCTGTAATGAAGACCAAATCTTTTGATAAGAACGACCGGCCGGTCGCTTTGACCACCGATACGGATTCGGATGGAGTGAGCGATTTCAATGAAATAGCCGCTGGAACCAAGATCGATCAGGCCGATTCCGATTACGACGGCTTCTCTGACGGTGAAGAGGCCTTAAAGATGACGGACCCGCTTAAGAAGGAGAGCGCTCCTTCTCCAAGCGCGAACGATGCTGACGGAGACGGCATAGCCAACGACGTCGAGCAGCCTTTGGCTATGACGTTCAATAAGAACGTGAAAGACGCCGCGACCATCACATTGTCGGCCGATATCAGGTTCAACTCATATCAGGGAGGCGGAGCCGGTATCATATTGAGGTCGTATACGACGAGCGCATCATATTATGACGTATTCCTGAACAGGGACAGCCAGCTCGTCGAACTGCGCGTCGTCAATAACGGAAAGGCGGCGATCATAGCTTCGTACGAGCTCGGCGAAGAGAATCTTCTCGGCACCGGCACATGGTACAACGTCACCGTAAAAGCCGAAGGGAGCACTCTTACGGTGTATCTCGACGGCGAAAAGATCATGACCACGGTAGATGATACTTACAAGGCCGGGACGATAGGACTATTTGCCACCGCGAATGCCGATGTTTCATTCGATAATGTGGCGCTCGATACGATGACAGACGTAAGAGATGTGGCAGGGCAGAGGATCCTTACCGCGGACCTGGACGGTAACGGCGCGGTGGACGGGGATGACTATTACCTGCTCGGAGCGGTAGAACGTTTCACGGCGCTCCTGACGGATAAAGAGCTTATATCCGATATGGGTAAATCGGACTTCAACGGAGACGGCAGGATCGACCGCGGCGACAAAGCGTTCTTTAACGTGAACCAGGATGGATCCGGAACGGCAGACGATGCTGACATACTGGCGGTGAAGAAGGCTGTAGGGCTTGAGGACAGGATACGCCAGCGCGATTCTTTAGACCTGAATAAAGATACCCTCATTACCGCAAAAGACCTTAACCTGGCCAAAGACGGCCTGGAGCACATGGTAGACTTGACCGGAGACGGCAAGTTCAACCGCGACGACTTATTCATAGTAGACGCCGTCCTGAATCTTGATAAAGGATTTAACGTTGCCTGGGAAAAGTTCTCCGACATCAATAAAGACGGATTTATAGACGATAAAGATATGAACGACCTGGCCTGGGCTATAACCAATTACGCGTCGGCCGATGTTGACGGCAATGGGCTCAAGGACGCGCTTGACAGGCAGCAGCTCGATAAGATGATCGTAGACCTTGCCCGTCCGCACATTGCCGAAGAGTTAGAGGCGATGATAACATATGAACAGATCAAGAAGGCCGATCTTGACGGTACCGGGATAGTGACGGCCAATGACGTAGCAGAGGTCAGGAGATGGGTTGAGTTCCTCGAAAACGTCAGGCTGAATGCTCCGGGTGATGAAGCCGAGGCCCTGGCTATGATAGGCGTGGGAAGCGACGGATATAACCGCTGCGATATCAACAAGAACGGCATTGTAAACAACGCGGATATAGTCGAAGCGGAGTATGTATATGCTAAGGTACAGCAGGGTAAATTCCTGTCCAAAGAAGAGTTTGAACGTTTCGACTTTAACAATGACAACGCGATCACTGCTGCCGATTCCACGGCTCTCGAGCTTACACTGCTCTTATACAGCCGCGGCAATGTCAACGGCAAGGACGGCGTGGACAGCGGCGATATAGATGCTATACACCAGGTCATCGATATGCGCTCGAACGGCATCACGTCCGACCTTATAAAGAAAGCGGACGTCAATGAAGACCATGCTGTGAACGAAAAGGATAAAGAGCTCATATCGAATGCCCTTATCGTAGCCGGAATGGCCGATCTCGATAAGGACGGCAGCGTGAGCGCGGCCGAACAAGCATCGGTGCTCTTATTGATCGAAGATTATATCAAAGGATATGTGATAGACCTTGATGAGATCCAGGCTTCCGACGCCAACTTGGACGGATGGCTGAACGCCCTTGACGCCGAGTACTATAAAGACGCGATAGCGGCTCTGGAGCGCCAGAATGCGGAACTCCTGAGCTGGATAGAGAGCGCTCCGGAAGCGTTCGCGGAAGCGAAGGCCTCGGTCATAGATGTTGACGGAGACGGGAAGATCACCTCCGCTGTCGACGGCACTGACGGTATAAAGTCAGATGTTGAGAGGATGCAGGAGATCGTGACCAAGTACACCGACGCCATGGAGCTCGAAAGCATCACCGATCAGATGCTCAAAGACGCCGATTACAACCAGGACGGCCGTGTAGATTCCGAAGATATGAAGATACTGGGACTGCACCTGGATCAGGGATCGATCGCCCTGCTCGACATGAACGGCGACGGTCTGATCACTGAGGCCGACAGGAGCGAGTTCAGAGAGGTCCAGCTTGCCATAGATACGGACAAGATACCAGATTTCGAGACATTCAAGAAATTCGATTTCAACGAAGACGGTTCTCTCGATATGGAAGACGTCAAGATCATACAGAGCATAACGGAAGGGTATGTCGATATAGACGGAGATTTCGTATACAACGACAAGAGCGCCGAAGACGGCGGCCCGAATGACGGCATGACCGATTCGTCGGTTTTCGGATCTCTCATGCAGATGAACCAGTGCGTAAATAACATGAACGCCCTGACAAATGCTTCTGACCCGCTCCACGTTCTTGGCGTCGTCCTGAGCGATGAGCTTTGGGTGAACAAGTCCAAGGGCATAAACCGCTTCAAAGTAGCCGATATGGACGAGGACGGTATCATAGACGGTGAAGACGCCCAGGCGTTCAAAGATGCCCTTGATATACGAGGGAACGCATACTATGACCTTGACGCGAACGGCATATTTAACCGCCAGGATTACCTGCTCCTTGAAGAGATCACAGAGGGGATAGCATCATACTATGTATATGAAGAGGCCAGCAAACTTGATGAGTCTGTCGTCCCTGTAGGCCGTACGCTGCTCGCTCCGAAAGACTACGACATACGCGATGTAAATAACGATATGGTGATCGATACGGACGATGTGGCGGACATACAGGAAGCGCGTTCCAAGCTGACATCATTCTCCAAAGACGGACTTATAAGGTTCGTGGATGATCTGCTGATAGAGAAGCTCCGCGGACTTAACGTATCGATCAGTCTTGCCGATGTAACAAGAGCGAACTTCACCACTGTCAATGATGCCGGCGGGAAGACTACGATAGGCGAGATGGTATGGAAGAAAGGCAGAGAAGAGAACCCTGCGCCTCCGACCAATATGGAAGAGGCGATGCAGATGCAGCGCGTGATAAAGATGCCCAAAGGCGAGGAAGGCATCAAGCATGACCTCAAGGTAGTACCGGCTAAGGGCGAAGTGACGAACGAAAAGGGATACCTCAACATATTCGGCGAGATAAGCGAGTATATACAGCCTTCAGATATCAACGGCGACGGACTCGTGAACAGCGAAGACCTGTTCCTCATCCAGAGGGCTATCAGGGAGATCAACGTAGGCGAGAACGTGTCGCTTATACGCAAGGCTCTGGGAGACATCAACCGCGACGGCAGGATATCTCTTACGGATATGGATACTATGAAGCGCGTTGTTCAGTATGCAACCGATGTAAATGGCGACGGCATCATCAATCTCGTTGATAAAGACGGCCTCGTGGAGATACAGGAAAGGATCATGCGCGCCAAAGAGCTTAAGCTCAAGATCAACCTCACGGATACGCTGCTTGCCAGCGACATAGCTGCATTCGGCCAGGGTTTTGACCTTAAGGATGAGGATATTGTGGATGTCGATCCGGTCAAAGCGGAGAATGATATCCTGTTCCTGGAAGCCCTCGCGAACTATCTGGGCCTTGTGAAAGGCGATGATACCGTTTCCGGAGGGTACCGTCAGAAACTTAACGCTATCATAAGAGTGCTTGATAACGTGATATTCAGCGAAGAGAACGACAATATCGACCCCGAGCTGAACGCGGAACTCTTAAAGACGTTCGTTGAAGAGCTTGGTATCGAGCCGGTCGCCAGGCCTTCGTTCACAGGTTTCGATAACCTCGATACCGAGGCGCTTGGTGATGATCTTGCCAGCCTATTCTCGCAGGCACGCCTTGACACAGACCAGAACGGGGAGGTAGACAAGCGCGAGGTCCTGGAAGGGTTGTATGGAATATTCAATTTTGACGGTATGGACGCTGATGGTGACGGAGAGATAGATCAGTCCGAGATGGACGCGATGAAGAAGACGATGAGCACCATACTTGAGACGAGCTCGATCACCAGCTCTGAGCTTGAGCGCGCAGATATCTCCGGAGACGGCATAGTAAACGCCTTTGACTACGAACTTCTCTATAAAGCGGTCAACTCAAGCATCGATGTATACGGAGATAAGCGCATAGATAACCAGGACTACAGGGCATGGCTCATGCTCTACGACTACTTCGGTTACCGTGTACGCCAGCCGGAAGACCTGAATACGAACGGCATACTCGATCCGGGCGAAGACCTTAACGGCAACGGTGAACTTGACTGGACTATCGATGAACTGTCACAGGCCGATTTTAACAAGAATACCTATATAGAGGCCGGCTGGTACATAAATAAGCTGGCATCCACCTATTCGACCGAGTATTTCTTCGATGCCAACCACAATATGACGTTCGACGAAGGCGAATCGTTCTTTGACGCGGACGGCAACGGCTTGTTCGGCGGCGATACATCCAACCCGGCAGGATACGTTTTTGGCGAATATACGACAGGCGCCGTGAACTATCCTGAGATGAGATCCGATAAGACGGCATGGGAAGACATAAGGGATGAAGTGGAAGGGCAGGGCCAGTTCGATCTGCTGGATTACGACCAGGACGGCCTGTTCACGCTCACCGACGCTGAGGCGCTGGCTGATTTGATAGAATTCATAACGAAGGGTACGACCGTCGCGGATCTCGAAAAGGTCGCCGATGCGGACTTAGGCATCGACGTTGACCTCACTCTGATGGCGGCCGGCGGGTATATGGTCATAGGTAAGGACGGCGTCGTGAATGCCGGAGACGTGGCACAGTTCGAGAAGATATACGGTATGGCAGGATATACATGGAGCGACAGCGGATTTGTTTATGACAGCTCCAAGAACGTCCTGGATATCGACGGCAGCGGTTATATCAACGCGACCCGCGACCCCGACAGAATACTGGAAGTGGCGGAGTTCGAACGCCTCGAGACCAAGTTCACCAAGTGGAACGACCAGTTCGGATCGACCATCGACCAGTACGAGCAGAAATTCGTCATAAAGATGACTTCGCAGGGTAGCGTAATTAAGGTCGGCGACAGGAGATACCTGGTATCCTATAATGCGCTCGAGAACCGCTACATATTCAGGTCATTCTATACCTTCGGCACCTATCTTACGTCGGGCGATATAAAACAGAAGTTGCTCACCCTTGTTGCCGGAGATGCCACGACCCAGGCCTATATCACAGAAAGCATAACGGAAGATAAGACCAGAGAAGACTATGTAGACGCGCTGCTCAATGACGCCTCCGCCAGGGGAGTAAAAGGACCTGTTGCGGCGCTCCTTGAGAAGGCAGGTATTGCAAAGCCGGACATATACAGTGATCCTACTACCGGCTCAGTGACGCTTATAGACGCGGATG
>JBAYFK010000086.1:0-7164 GCA_041667225.1 Candidatus Omnitrophota bacterium | reverse complement strand
CATCGAAAAACCTTTATTGTCTATCTGCGTCTTGAATGCCTTTTTTATAGCTTTCTTGGCCCTTAATATCTCCTGTGAAGAATGGACCGACACACGTTCCAGGTATTTCGTGCCGGGCAGGACCGCGAGCATCTCGAGTATCTTTATGGGATATCCTTCGCGTTTAAGATTACGCCCCTGCCGCGTCGTATCCGTCTTCTGCCCCGCCAATGTCGTAGGAGCCATCTGGCCACCGGTCATGCCGTAAACACCATTATTGACGAATATGACCGTTATATTCTCTCCCCTGTTAGCAGCGTGTATTATTTCGGCCGTACCTATGGCGGCAAGATCTCCGTCTCCTTGATATGTAAATACGATGTTATCCGGTTTCACCCGCTTGATGCCCGTCGCGACCGCAGGCGTCCTGCCATGAGCGGCTTCAGCCACGTCGAAATTCCAATAGTCATATGCTATAACGGCGCACCCTACCGGCGCTACCGCTATCGTCCTGTCTCTTATGCCGAATTCGTCTATCACTTCGCATACGAGGCGGTGGGCTATCCCGTGCCCGCACCCGGAACAGTAGTGCGTCTCTACATCGCGCATGCTCGCCGGAGAAACGATGATCTCTGGCATCGGTTCGTGATCCGCTTTTATCAGCTTGCTCTTTTTTGTCATATAAGCGCCTCTATCCTGGCTAGTATCTCATCTTCTCCGGGTATCCCGCCGCCCATCCTTCCGTAAAAATCGACATCGCACTTACCCTTCACCGCTAGCATAACATCCTCTACCATCTGCCCGGCGCTCATCTCGACCACAAGCATCTTTTTAACCTTTGATGCAGCAGTTTCAATAGTCTTTGACGGGAACGGCCATAGCGTGATCGGCCTTATAAACCCGACCTTCAGCCCTTTTGCTCTCGCCTTTTCCATGGCGGACTTCGCCATCCTGGCCACAGAACCATATGCCACGAGGATGATGTCGCTCTCTTTTGCATAATAGGTCTCTGCGCGCGTTTCGGAATCCGCAATAAGTTTGTATTTTCCCTGCAATTTTATATTATGCGCTTCAAGAACGCCGTCTCCCAGCAGTAAAGACTTTATGACGTTCGGCTTTCTGCCTTTGCACCCGGTCAACGCCCATGGCTTGTCTACTATGAAGGGGCTGCGCTTTCTATCCAGCTCGATCGGTTCCATCATCTGCCCCAAAAGACCGTCTCCTAATATAAAAGCCGGATTCCTGTACTTATCGGCAAGTGTGAAAGCCAGATAAGTATGTTCCAAGAGCTCCTGGACTGAGGCAGGCGCTAATACTATCAGTCTATAGTCGCCGTGGCCGCCTCCTTTAACCGCCTGGAAATAATCGGATTGTGAAGGCGCAATATTCCCGAGTCCTGGGCCTCCTCTTTGCATATTCACTATCACACACGGCAATTCGCAACCGGCAAGATATGATATACCTTCCTGCTTTAAGCTTATGCCCGGGCTTGATGATGATGTCATGGCCCTTACCCCTGCGCATGCCGCTCCGAATACCATGTTTATAGCGGCCAGTTCCGATTCCGCCTGGATAAAGACGCCGTTAGATTCGTTCATCCTTTTTGCCATATAGGCGGTAAGCTCGTTTTGCGGGGTTATCGGGTATCCGGCATAAAAAGTGCACCCTGCCAGCATAGCTCCTTCGCCGCAAGCCTCGTTGCCGCACATCAACACCTTATTATTCATCTTATCTCGTGCCATTTTACCCTATTTTATTATCGTTATTACGCCATCAGGACATATGACCGCGCACATACCGCACCCGGTACACTTCCCGCCTGAAAATATGACCGGTTTTATGCCTTTTATATTCATATCAGGGCATATTTTTATGAGATTCTTTGGGCAATTGACTACGCAAAGGTAGCACCCCTTGCATCTCTGTTTATTTATCTTTATTTTGGCCATAAATCACCCCTGATCCATAATATTACTTCATAACCTCATTTATAATTACATCGCAAATCGCTTCAGGTGTCAAGTTATACTTTAAAAAGAGCTCCGAGCGCTTGCCGTGTTCTATGAACTTGGAGGGCAGGCTTATCCTTTTGACCTTGACACCGCTAAAGCCCTCTTTTTCTATGAATTCCAGTATTGCGCTCCCGAAACCTCCATCACCTATGCCGTCTTCTATCGTTACGATCCTGCCTATACCGCTCAAAGCTTTCCTGATCAATTCTGAATCGATCGGTTTGACAAAACGGGCGTTGATTACCGTTGCTTCCACCCTTTTCTGAGATAATAGAGCCGCCGTATCGAGGGCCATGCCGGCCATAGCTCCGATAGAGATAATGGCAAGGTCCTTACCTTCCTTCAAGATCTCGCCCTTTCCCAGGATGATCTCAGGCGTTATTTTCGCCAAGCTCCTGTCTGTGCCCCTTGGATACCTGATAGCGGCTGGGCCGCCCAGTTTCAAGGCAAATTCGAGCATACTCTTAAGCTCATCCGGATCTTTTGGGGCCATTACGGTCAGATTGGGTATATGGCGCAGATACGCCATGTCGAACATCCCATGATGCGTAGGGCCGTCCTCTCCAACTATCCCGGCCCTGTCCAGGCAAAATACGACCGGAAGGTTCTGGAGGCACACATCGTGTATTATCTGATCATAACCTCTTTGCAGGAACGTAGAATATACGGCTACGACCGGCTTAAAGCCGCCGCGCGCAAGCCCTGCGCTGAGTCCTATTGCATGTTCTTCGGATATTCCGACGTCGAAAAAGCGGTCCGGAAATAGGGTGGCAAATTTGTTAAGCCCTGTGCCGTCTACCATTGCCGCCGTTATACCGACTATGCGTTCATCTTTAGAAGCAAGCTCAGCCATAGTCTCATTGAAGACTTCCGTGTAGCTCTTTAGGCCTCCTGAAGATATCTTTTCGCCCGTCTTTCTGTTGAAAGGGCCCGTTCCGTGGAATTCTCCCGGCTCCTCCTCCGCGAACCTGTATCCTTTGCCTTTTTTTGTCATGACATGTATAAGGATAGGCTCCTTAAGGTCTCTCGTATTCTTGAATACTGTTATCAGATCGCCTATATCATGTCCGTCTATAGGCCCGAAATACCTGAACCCCAGTTCTTCGAACAGCATGCCGGGCACAAGCAGGTTCTTTAAGCCCTCTTCGAGCTTCCGCGCCGCCCTGTACGCCCTGAAACCGAAACGCGGTATGCGCATGAGGACCTTTTCTACATCTTTCCTGATCTTATTATAAGTGGGCGCCGTCATGATCCTGTTGAGGTACCTGCTGAGCGCGCCTACGCTTTGCGATATCGACCGTTCATTATCGTTCAGGATTATTATGAGGTCTTTTTTCATGTGGCCGGCGTTATTGAGCGCTTCGAACGCCATGCCGCCCGCAAGCGAAGCGTCGCCGATGACGACAACGATCTTATTATCTTTCTTCTCAAGGTCGCGCGCTACTACGAGTCCCAGCGCCGTAGAGATCGATGTAGAGCTGTGGCCGCATGTAAATATATCGTATTCGGGGCTCTCTTCTTTATTTGGGAATCCGCTTAATCCTCCGAGCTGCCTTATCGTAGGGAATTCGTCGAGGCGGCCGGTCAGCATCTTATGCGCATATGTCTGGTGGCCGACATCCCACAGTATCATGTCTTCGGGCGTATTGAACGCATAGTGGAGAGCTATCGTAAGCTCTACCGCTCCCAGGCTTGAAGCCAGATGGCCGCCGGTCTTCGATATGGTGTCCAGCATCTCTTCGCGTATCTCTTCCGCTACCCTGGGGAGATCCGCCTGTTTCAATGCCCTCAGATCTTTCGGGCTTTTGATGTTGCCTATCAATCGTGTCATATTATGCCGCTCTTGTTAGAAAAAATTCTGCTATCATCTTCAGGCTGTCCGCTCTTTTGCCGAATATGCCGAGACTTCTGCGGGCCTTTTTTATGCTATCCGAGGAATCTTTTTGGGCCTTACACATACCTAAGGTCTCCACATATTCGCCATTGTCGAGAATATCATCGACTATCTGGTAAGATATCCCGAACGAGCGCCCAAAATTCCCCATCGCTTCACGCTCTTTTTTTCCGGCGTTCGCCGCTATCGCTCCGCACTTTACCGCAGCTTCGAAGAGCCTCGCCGTCTTAAGGGTATTGATAAATTTGAGCGCCTCTTTGTTCTTCTTTTTTTTCTTATATTCGAGATCCATGGCCTGGCCTCCGGCCATACCCTCAGGCCCGATAGCGTTTGAAAGTTCTTTTACAAGCCCCGAAGCTATAGAAGGATCCTTATATCCCGATATTATATTGAAAGCCAGCGGTATGAGAGCGTCTCCCGCAAGGATCGCGTTCGCTTCACCAAAAGCTTTATGGCAGGTGGGAAGCCCCCGCCTATAGTCATCGTTATCCATCGAAGGGAGATCGTCATGTATCAACGAATACGCATGCACCATCTCAACGGCGCACCCTGCGGGGATAGCGTCTTTTACCGTTCCGCCGCATGCTATGCACGCTTCTATGGCGAGGATCGGACGTATCCTTTTACCGCCGGACAATACGCTATACCTCATGGCTTTATAGATCGTTTTGAGCCGCTTCTCCTTCGAGAAGAGGTATCTATCCAGCTCTTTGTCGACGAGCTTTCTGAAATTATCGAGACGCTCTTCTATCCTCAAGATATCTTTTCCTCTCCCCTGACTCTCTTCTTCTTTATATCCTGGCCCGTCTTCTCTTCGGAAAGCGTATTTTCGTCGAACGGTTCGAGGACGGCACTGCCGTCTTCGGATTTAAGGAGTATCTCGACTTTCTTTTTCGCAAGTTCGAGCTTCTTCGCGCATAGCTTCGAAAGCTTGATCCCTTCCTCGTATTTATCGAGAGCTTCGTCGAGCGGGATATTACCTTCTTCAAGGCCTTCCACTATCTTTTCAAGTTTCTTAAGCGCTTCTTCGAATTTTATCTCCGCCATAATTCCTCCATAGTAATCATGATAAATCCCAATATCAAAATACGAAATCCAAAATAATTACAAAATTCAAAATTAAAATTTCAAAATAAGTTTAAATTATTTCCTCTACTGAACTTATTATCTCGCCTTTTCCTAATTTGGTCCTTATCCGGTCTCCTTTATTCAGAAGGCCGGCGTCCTTTATTATACCTCTTCCGGGAAGTTTTGTCGTTATACTATAACCCCTGTTCAGTATTGCAAGAGGGCTCAACGTCTCGAGCTTTCCGGTAAGGAAGTTGAAATTCTCGCCTTTCATCTTAACTATATGGTCTATCCTTATGGCAAGGTCCTTGTCAAGCGAATCTATGCGCTGTTCATATTGTGTTATAAGGTTCAGGGGCTGTCTCAGGACGTAACTTTCCTTGAGCGCCGCCAATCTTTCTGTGAGAGTGTTTATAGTAACGGTCAGGGCCCTTCCGAGCCGCGTCGAGGCCGCTCGGATCAAGTTTTCAAGATCTTCTTTTCTCGGTATCACGAGTTCCGCTGCTGCGGATGGCGTGGGGGCTCTAAAGTCCGCTACGAAATCGGATATCGTATAATCTATCTCGTGGCCGACCGCGCTTATTATTGGTATATGAGATTCATATATGGCTCTAGCGACTACCTCTTCGTTGAAAGCCCACAAATCTTCGAGAGAGCCTCCGCCGCGCGTCACGATCATCACATCTATATTATCGAGCGAGTTGAACTGCCTTATGGCGGCGGCTATCTCATCCTTGGCGTCTTCGCCCTGTACCTTGACCGGATTAATTATGATCTCGACGTTCGAGAACCGGCGCCTTGCTATATTGAGTATATCCCTGATCGCCGCGCCCGTCGGGCTGGTTACTATGCCTATTCTCGTTGGAAGGTAAGGTATCGGCACTTTATGCGATTCGTCGAAAAGACCTTCCTTAAAAAGCCTTTCTTTCAGCTGCTGGAACTGCAGCTGAAGCGCCCCTATCCCTTTAGGCTCCATCTCGAGAGCTATCATCTGATAGTCGCCGCGGGCTTCGTAAACGCTAACCGAACCAAAACATATCACCTTCATGCCGTCCTTAGGCATGAATTTTAATTTTCCGTTGGAACGCTTGAACATTGCGCACTTGATAACGGCATTGGCATCGCGCAGCGAAAAATACATATGCCCGGACGAATGCAGTATGAAATTCGATATCTCCCCCTCCAGCCAAATTGAGGGGAATGAATCTTCCAGGATAACGCGTATATATCTGGTAAGTTCTGAGACCGAATATATATGCTTACTGTTAAGTTCGTTATCCATGCTTCCTTCTATTTCAGATGTTCTATGAGTATCTTCACGCCGATGGCTATCAGTATAAGCCCGCCGGCAAATTCCATCTTACGCTCAAAAAAGTGGCCGAACCTGTTCCCGAGCAGAACCCCTCCGAGCGAGATAGTGAATGTGGTGGCGCCGATCACCAGCGCCGGAAATATGATAGAAATATTGAGGAACGAAAGGCTCAACCCTACGGCAAGCGCGTCTATGCTCGTAGCGAGAGAGAGTATGAGCAGTGTATAGATGCTCATGAAATCGATAGCTTTCCGCTCATCTCCGAGTTTCGTCGACTCGAATATCATCTTGCCCCCGACGAACGCCAAAAGGCTGAACGCGATCCAGTGATCGACGCCCTGGATAAAACCGCGTAGCGTACAGCCTCCGAGCCAGCCTATGACAGGCATTATCGCCTGAAAAGCCCCGAAAAAAAGCGCCATGATCGCAGCATGGCGGATATTGAACTTCTTCATCGCTATACCATGCACTATCGATACAGCGCACGCGTCCATCGACAGCCCTATAGCTATAAAAAAAATAGTTACAAAACTCATCGGCCTGTTCCCCCGGACCAGAAAAGATCCTTACCCTATCTTTTCTTGAACTCTCTTTATATCATCCGCTCTTCCGGTCTTATCGTCTATATCTATTATGACTCCGTTGAGCCGGATATCGCCTTCGGCCATTTCGAACCGGGTCGGCATCTGTGTGAGGAACCGCGAGATGATCTGCTCTTTCTTCCTGCCTATGACACCGTCGAAAGGCCCTGTCATGCCGACATCGGAAATGAACGCCGTTCCCGCAGGAAGGATCTTTTCGTCGGCCGTCTGGACATGTGTGTGAGTTCCTACTATCACGCTTACCTGCCCGTCAAGATACCATCCTAGGGCTATCTTCTCGCTGGTCGCTTCTGCGTG
>JBAYFK010000085.1:0-7168 GCA_041667225.1 Candidatus Omnitrophota bacterium | reverse complement strand
CGTCCGTATCGAAGACCTGGACGATGATGTCGAGAAGTTTTGGGTCCGCGGACTCTTCCTTGACCCAGCGTTGCGCCATCTTCGCGAAATTTGTATTACGCCTTTTCTTCAACACTTCAGGCCTTACGGCGCTGTCGACCGTCTCAAGCGCGGACGCCTCCCAGTAAGCATCGATGGCCTTGGCTATACCGCCCGCCTTCGACTTAAGGAGAGTGTCCATGTTGCTGTAAAGGCCCGTCATCACGTTATGATACAGGACGATGCTGAACGAGGTGAGCGTCAGCGCAAGTATCGCCATGTAAAGTACCGTTATCTTGAACCGAATAGACCTGTGGAACATCCTTAGCCCTTCAATATGTATCCGCGGCCGCGGATAGTATGGATCAATTTGTCTTTATGGCCGCTATCGATCTTATTGCGCAGATAATTTATGTAGACATCTATGACGTTAGTGAATGTATCGAAGTCCGCGTCCCAGACGTGTTCGGATATCATGGTCCGCGTAACGACGGATCCGGCCTTACGCATGAGATACTCTAAAAGCGCGTACTCCTTTGCCGTCAGGCTTATCTCTTCTCCTTCGCGGGCGACTTTGTGGGTGACCAGGTCGAGGATGAGATCGCCTACCTGGAGCCTCGTATCCCCCTTTTCGTCCTTCTTCCTTAATACGGCACGGACCCTGGCGAGCAATTCTTCAAATTCGAAAGGCTTCGTCATGTAGTCGTCGGCTCCGGAATCGAGGCCCATGACCTTGTCCTTCGTAGTATCTTTTGCGGTGAGTATTATGATGGGTGCGGTGATCTTCTCTTTTTTGAGCCTCTTACAGAGCGTGAGGCCGTCTATCTTGGGAAGCATGAGATCGAGGAGTATCAGGTCGTAGTCACTGGTCTTAGCGAGGAAGTGGCCTTGTTCGCCGTCATATGCGACATCTACGGCGTAGCCCTCCTCTTTCAAGCCCCGCCGTATAAAGTCGGCTATCTTCTTCTCATCTTCTATTACCAGTATGTGCATAATTCGGTTTTTATTACAGCTTATTGAACCACTCCGTGAGAATTTTCTCGCCCTTCTTGCCGCGTAATGTGTAACCGAGCGGACCTATGTCGGGTCTCGGGAAGTAGTTCCACCAGTAGAAGCCCTTGAACCACGGCCGCTTGGAAAGGACCAGGAAAAGCGCTTCGAGGCAGTTTGACTGTTCGTCCTGGCTCTCTTTGAATTTTGTCAGAGTCGGCAGTACGCGCCACGGCTGTTTGTTCGAACCTTCCATCGTATCGTACCCGACCTCGGTGAATATTACGGGTTTATCGAGTTTGCTGTCGGTAAGCCATTTTTCGATCTTATCCGCGTTCGTCTCCCAACCGGCTATGAGCGTTTCTTTTGGCGGATTCGCCTCTTCGGTGAGCGGGAAGTACGCGTCCATGCCGATAAAATCTACTTCGGGCCAGAACGATACGGTCTCGTATTCATCCCAGTTGGCGGCGTATGTCAGTTTACCCTTATAGACCTTCCGTATCTCCTGTATTATGTCAAGCCACAGGTCATTCCATCTCGAGATCGTCGTATTCGACAATTCTGTGCCTATGCAAAGGAGTTCCACGTTGTACTTTTCCGCAAGCCTCGCGTTATGCAGGATGAACTCCTTATAGCTCGCGAACCATTCCTCGCTCGGGATTATATTGGTCCTCATCTCCTCGTCCGCAAGATCGACATGGGGCTTCAGCATAACCTTCATGCCGAGGGCATGCATCGTGTTGATCGCGTGGCCCAAAGATTCATCGTTCGTCGTCTTTTCGGGATCGGTATAGATCTTTTTCGAAGCTGCGTCCGCCTGATACCAGACGGCCATCAGAGCTACATGCTTAACGCCCACTTGAGACAAGTAGATAAGGCTGCAGTCCGACATGGCCCCATCGAGTTCATCCGATCTCCATGAAGTGTAATTGACGCCCTTCTGGAACTCTTCCTGTGTCAGCTCTCCGGGTGAAGCGACGATCTGATCCCCTATCTTCTTTAAAAGCTCTTCTCTCTTTGCCTCAAGATCGACCTTCTCTTCGCTCGATTTAAATTTCTCTTCCTTAGGCAGTTCTCCGGGATTCTGCGCCTTCGGCCCATAGGGCTCTATCTCCCAGATCGAAATACCCCAGTCCTCGTTCGCCCGTTTTACGCCGACAACTTTTATGTATCTTGCGGTTATAGGCGCGAACTTAATATTACTGGTGCCGCCCTTCTGGCTCTTCAACAACATAAGGCTTTTCCAGGTTTCAGCATCGTCCGATGTCAATATTTCAAAATCCGCCGCGTAAGCCTGTTCCCACTTTATGACGATGGCCGTTATCGTTTTCGGTTTACCAAAGTCGAGATATATCCATTCGCCGTCTACATATCCGGAAGCCCATCTCGTATCCATATTGCCGTCGGCCACTGCCATGGCATCGGGCCTCGGCGCCCAATCCGGGCTTTCGTCAAATCCTGAAGCTACCGCGCTCTCTACATTCAGATAAACAGGGCTTACTTCAGGAGCCGCACTGACTGCATTCTCCTGAGGGGCCACTGCCTCTTCAGCCGCATGGCATGATGAACACGAAAGCGCCATTATAAGAGCGCATATGCATAGCGTAAACTTTTTTGCCTTTGTTCTCATCTTATATTCCCTTCTTTTTATTAAATGGACTACGTTTTTTCATAACCTCTAAGACCCGTCATCGCTATCCCCTTCATAAAATATTTCTGGAATGACAGGAATACGATGAGCATCGGCGTCGTTGCCACCACTGCGCCTGCCATTATCATAGCGAATCTGGTGCCGAATTGACCGTTGAGAACGGAAAGAGCGAGCGGAAGCGTGCGCATCTCGCTCGAATTTATAACTATAAGAGGCCATATGAAGTTGTTCCACTGCTGCAGGAACGTGAATATAGCCAGTGTCGCGAGGATCGGCTTTATAAGCGGAAGTATGACCAGGCGGTAGATGGTAAATTCACTGCATCCATCTATCTTAGCCGCGTCAACCAGGTCATCCGGTATCGACATTATGAACTGCCTGCAAAGGAAGACGCCGAAGACTCCCGCCATGACCGGGACGATCAGCGCGTTATACGAATTGAGCCATCCGAGCTTCCTCATAAGGATAAATCCTGAGATGATATTGACCTGCCACGGTATCATGAGCGAGCCTAACAGGACGAAGAATATCTTGTCCCTGCCCCAAAATCTGTGCTTAGCGAACGCGTAACCCGCAAGCGAGCAGAAGAATATGTTGGCGCAGGTAACGGCAGTTGCGACATATATGGAGTTCCAGACATACCTAAGTATCGGCATGAGCCTGAATAACTCCTGATAAGGCAATATTGTAGGGTGTTTTACTACGAACGAAAGCGGGTAGGACTGCACTTCTTCGACAGGTTTTACGCTGGTGACGAACATCCAGACATACGGTATAGCTATGGAGATCGCTCCCAAAACGAGAAATGCGTATATAACGCTCTTTATAGCGACATTCTGGAACCGTTTGCTCTTTGTGGAGATTTCCATATAGGCCTGTTATTATATCAAAAACTATATATAAAGTACAAGGATTATACTAGAGGAGTTGAGGTGGATTTAACCAGCCCAGGTATTACCTTATTAAGACCTATCGACACTATCTCCCCGGCTCTTTCCGGTGAATCCGCTATTGCATAGATCCTGAATTCCGGCGCATTACCGGATGGCCTCAGATGCGCTATCTCGCCGTTATCGAAGAAGATCCTTATACCATCCGTATAATCGATATTCCCGACTCTTCCAAATCCATCGCCCTTAAGGAATACTTCTTCTATCCTGTTCTTGATCTTTTCCATCTCTCCCAAGTTCTTCGGATCTTTGGGGGTCAAATGGTCTATTATGCCCCTGCTCTTTTCCAGGGGAAAGTCTTTCTTCCTATCTGCGTGAGTGAACCTTTTGGGGAGCGCCTTTATCACTTCCGGGGTTTTCAAAGCGCTCTTTACGATCAGATGTATAACGCTTAAAAGCGGCAGCACCGCATCCCTGGTAGGCAAAGCTTTGAGGATCTTATCCCCCACCTTAAGATCGGACCCTGTCAAAAATCCGCCGTTCGATTCCCATGAAAAGACATTCCATCTGCCCGGATGCTTTTTGATAGATTCATTCATTGCGGCGATGACAAAAGGAGAGCCTATCCTGGTCTGGGTCAATTCTATACCCTTCTCTTTGGCAACTTTCACGATGGAATCGTTCGCGCTTACGGGAACACATACGGCGTCTATCTTAATACCCAATTTTTCCAGGCCCAATATGGCAAGCAGTCCTAAGATATCGCCGGTTATATATTTTACATCGTCAACAGGTTTGCCCTCTTTATATTCCCTGTAGACCAGGAGGGGCCTGTCCGAATCTCCATCCAGCGTTATCCCGATGTCGATATCATTATCTTCAAGAACCCTCTTAAAGATGCCCAGAGTCTTGCCGGAGACGCTTTCGGTATCGACCGGAACGAACTCGTCGCTTCGTAACGGCTCATTACCTATCTTGATATCGGGCGCAAAGACTTTGGCGCCCAAGCTTTCAAATATCGCTTTTACGATGTCCCTGCCGACGGCAGAATGCTGATAAAGGAATATCTTTGTACCTTCGGCGAAGAACTTACTACCGAAAACATTTTTATACCTGTCGATATATAATTCACCGGCATTACCCATATAACATTCGCTCCTTAAAAGCGCGCTATACTTAGGTTCTCTGGCCTTCTTGAAGGTTCCGTTCGCGTCAAAGATCGAATCGGCCGGAGCGGCGGAATTTGTATTCACCCTCTCCCTCTTCACATTCTCTAAGATGCCCGATTCATCCGATTTCAATACCTCGCCCGTCCGCTTCGTGAATTTGATCCCGTTCCTATCCGCCGGTATATGACTGCCCGTGACCATGATGCTGGCCGTATTATTGCGCATTGCGTAATAAGCCAAAGCGGGGCTGGGGACCTGGCCTTGATCGTCTACGATACCGCCCATATCGGCAATTGCAGCCGCGATGGACCTTTTTATCCTGTACGTGCTCGGCCTTCTGTCTCCGCCTATAGCAATGCTATCGCCCTTCTTGAATTCTCCTGCATCTCGAAGATATGCGATAAAACCTCTTGCATTGATATAGCATTCCATATCGGTCATATTCTCGACCGTATCCCTTAATCCGCTTGTACCAAATTTTAATTCTGCCATGATATGCCTCGTATCAAAATCAGGGACAGATACCTTTTACGATACCTGTCCCCGATAAGTGTGATGCTTTTTAAACAGATGCTTATACCGTTCCCCTGCGCGCTTCGAGCTGCCTGCGTATCTCTTCGGATTTTTGTCTTGTCAACGGTACGCGCATAACAAATATGATAGCTACGATCAAGCCGACAACAGGCAAAGCGGCGAGACTTGAGCGGATCCAGAATATCGTCTCAGGCGCCTGTACCTGGCGGCTCCAAGTAAAACCAGCCCATGTCAGGATCAGGCCGGAGAAATAATATCCGAACGAATTTCCCAGTTTAAGTATGTAGGAAGCGCAGGCGGTGAAAGAACCTTCTCTCCTCTTCCCCGTATTGAGTTCATCATAGTCGATAATGTCGGCTCCGATGGAGCTATGGAGCATCCAGAGAGGAGCCGCGCACATTCCCATCAAACACGAAGAGATCGTCTGCAGCCACTGGATCGCCGGAGTATACAGGAACCATGAACCCGTGTAACCGCATATACCTATACAGCAGGCTACTACTGCCGCCTCACGTTTACCGATCTTATGCGAAAGATGCGCATGGAGCGGAACGCCTATAAGGCCGCCCACCATAAAAGCTATACCCATCCAGAACTGCCAGTTATCTCCTATGATCTTATTGCCGTTAGATACGTAAAATACGGTCGCATAGTAACCGAGTGAACCGACCATGCTCGTACCTAAAGTAAAAGCTCCTCCCATGACCATCATCTGGCGGAACGGCTTACACCTGAGGGTCTCTCCCAAGCCGCTTAAGACCGATATCTTATCTTTGACCTTCACTACGACTTTATCATAGTAGCGCTCTTCGGATCTGAAGAAGATGATTATGGCGAAAATGGCCATTACAATGCCTAATATTGATGTATATACCTGCATTCCCAGGAGAGTGTTCTTCTGTCCTGTTCCCGGAACGAGGAACCATGCCAAATTGGTGAATGCCAAAGCATAATAGTTACCCAATTCTGATACCTTCTGGGCCATGCTGCGATAGGACATGATAGAGGTACGCTCTTCATAATCAGGCGACATCTCCGCGCCTAAGCTGTAATAAGGTACGGTGAAACAGCTGACTATGGGCATATAAAGCATAGTCGATACTATCATGTACCAGAATGCCACAGATACGCCGAGGAATTTTATATTCACCCAGCCCGGTGACACACAGAACAGGAGCGGCAGACATAATCCCGCTAAAATACCTGCGATCAAGATAAAAGGACGCCTGCGGCCCCACCTGGAACGCAGATTATCCGAGAGCCACCCGACTATAGGATCGATGAAGGCATCCCAGATACGGATCGCCGTAAGCGCAAGGCCTACAAGCCAGGGTTCGACTCCCAAATACATATTGAATACCGCAAAAGCAACAGACGCGTACAGCCAAAGGCCCCACATGTCGATCGCGGTACCAAGGCTATAGGCCAACTTGGTTAGGATCGGAAGACGGTCACGCAAACTTTTCTTCTCACTAGTTACATTAGATTTTTGCATCCTGTTGCCTCCAATTTCCTTTTTTGATGTCTATCTTAGCGGTTATAACATGCATCGATAAGACGGTCTATAGTTGTGGTAGCAACGCATTGAACCGTATCAGCGCCGCCGTAGTAAAGTTTGACCTCACCGTTATCTTCCACAACAGCGCCGCATGTAAATACAACGCTCGGGGTCTGCCCGACAAGTTCATATTGTTCTTCGGGGATCAGGATGGCGTCTGCGGCCATAGCTTTGACCTTCGACGGATCCTTCAGGTCCAGGAGACATACGCCCAACTGATAAACATAATGTGAATGGCATTGAGTGCGCACGCCGTGGAAAATGGTCAACCATCCGTCTTTTGTCTTAATAGGGACGGCTCCCGCGCCGATCTTCTTCCATGCCCAACGTATCCCTTCCCAGTGTCTGAATACGCATT
>JBAYFK010000084.1:0-7191 GCA_041667225.1 Candidatus Omnitrophota bacterium | reverse complement strand
TAAAATTTACGATACATTGGGGCGATATAGGCTTTACCATCGGAAATTTTACAACAGCAAATTTAGATGCCTAATCTAAATTTGCGACAAGCGGAAGATGGCCGCAAAAGTAAACGCCTGAGCGTTGTTGAGAATGCGGGTAAAAATGTTTAAATTAATACACAAAGATAAAAGAAGTAAGGCGCGGTTGGGAGTGCTCACAACGGCTCACGGCGACATTAATACTCCGGTATTTATGCCTGTCGGTACGCAGGCGACCGTTAAGGCAATTTCGAACGATGAACTAATATCATGCGGCGCGGAGATAATACTCGGCAACTCATATCATCTCTATCTACGCCCGGGCCTCGATATCATAAAGAAAGCGGGGGGCTTACACAAGTTCATGGGATGGAACGGCCCCATACTCACGGATAGCGGCGGATTCCAGGTATTCAGCCTCGCGGTATTAAGAAAGATAAGCGAGGAAGGCGTTGAGTTCTCATCCCACATAGACGGCTCAAAGCATTTTATCACTCCGGAGAAGGTTATAGATATCCAGCGAACCCTTGGCAGTGACATTATGATGACCTTTGATGAGTGTGTTCATTATCCTGCTGCTCGGGATTATGTCGAGCAGTCGCTTGCGCTTACAACGCGATGGGCCAGGAGGACGCGTGACTATTTTGAGAGCGTAAAAGGCGAAAGCAGGCAGCTCTTATTTGGGATAGTTCAGGGAAGCACATATATGGACCTGCGTAAAAAGGCCGTAGACGATCTACTCTCGATAGGCTTTGACGGTTATGCGATAGGCGGTGTAAGTGTCGGTGAACCCCAAGCATTGATCCACGAAATTGCGGGATATGCCGCATCGCTCTTACCGGAGGACAAACCGCGGTATCTCATGGGCGTGGGTACCCCTCCCGATTTTCTGGAGACGATAGGAGAGGGTGTGGACATGTTCGACTGCGTTGTGCCTACAAGGAACGGCAGGAACGGGCAGGCCTTTACATGGATGGGAGAGGTTCAGCTGCGTAACGCGACATCGAAAGAAGATTTTACCCCGATAGATGCTTCCTGTGACTGTTATACTTGCAGAACACACACCAGGGCATATATACGGCACCTATTCAATACGGAAGAGTTGCTCGGCTTACGATTGGTCTCATTGCATAATATCCATTTTTATGTTAAACTTATAAAATCTGTGCGGGAAGCTATAGCGAAAGACGGTTTCGTTGAGTTTAAAGAGCGCTTCCTGAAAAACTATAACAAGGAGAAATTAGGATGAACGCGCAATTGATGAACCTGATGCCTGTAGTACTGATATTTATAATATTTTACTTTCTATTGATAAGGCCTCAAAAAAAAGCGCAGGAAGATCACAAAAAGATGGTAGCGGCCCTGAAGAAGAACGACGAGGTTGTAACTTCCGGCGGTATACACGGGGTGATCGTTAACGTTAAAGATTCGACTGTTATGATGCGGGTAGACGACAATGTAAAGATAGAGGTACAGAAGAGCAGCATCACCATAATAAAGAAAAAAGGATCTGAATAATAATTATTCAAAACGGAGAGCATATAATGAATAAAAGTCTGCAATGGAAACTGGTCGGTATCATAGCATTGGCAATATTCTGCGCCTGGAGCATATTCCCGGTCTTTAACGTAAAAGACAAAGAGGGTAAGATAGTTCAGAAGGGCAAGATCAACCTGGGACTCGATCTGCAGGGAGGTATGCATGTCGTATTGAAGGTCAATACGGAGAAGCTCCCTCTCGACGCTCGTAAAGACGCTGTTGAGAGAGCCATCGAAGTTATCAGGAACAGGATAGACCAGTTTGGCGTTGGAGAAATGTCGATCACGAGACAGGGCAAAGAGCACATAGTAGTCCAACTCCCAGGCGTTACAGACAGGGAAAGGGCTCTTGAAATAATCGGGAAGACGGCCCACCTGGAGTTCAAGCTTGTATCCGATAACGTTGACGACCTGAAAAAAGCTCTTAATAAAGAACCAGTAGAAGGGTATGAAGTCCTTGAGATGGAATCTGAGAGGGGAGGCAAAGAGCCGCTTCTTGTATCGAAAGACGCCGCCCTTACAGGAGATCTCCTGGTCAATGCGAAGACGGAATTCAGCTCAAGCGGGTTCGGCGAACCCTATGTATCTTTAACCTTGAATCCCAAAGGCGCGGACCTATTCGCTAATGTAACTGCCGCCAATGTGGGAAAGAGGCTTGCTATAGTTCTTGATGGCAACATCGTTTCCGCTCCGGTCATACGTGAAGCTATCCCGTCAGGACAGGCGCAGATATCCGGAAGTTTTTCTGTTGAAGAGGCGAACGACCTCTCCGTTGTGCTGCGCGCAGGCGCTCTCCCTGCTCCTGTTTCCGTAGAGGAGGAAAGGACCGTAGGGCCGCTTCTCGGAGCCGATTCGATAAAGAGCGGAGTCACGGCTGCGCTTATCGGCGTACTGCTTACATTTGTTTTTATGCTCATATATTACAGGCTTGCGGGTGTCGTTGCTTGTTTTGCCCTCGGCCTTAACTTGATATTCATCCTCGCTTGTCTGGCTATGTTCAAAGGCACTCTTACACTCCCCGGTATAGCCGGTTTGATACTCACCATCGGTATGTCGGTCGATGCTAACGTCCTGATATATGAAAGGATAAGAGAAGAGCTTGGGCTGGGAAAATCTTTGAGAGCTGCTATAGCTGCAGGATACCATAGGGCGTTCACAGCAATTATAGATTCTAACTTGACGACTATCGTTGCCGCCGCTCTCATATTCAAATTCGGGTCGGGCCCGATAAGGGGTTTCGCGGTTACATTGACCATAGGTCTTTTAGCTAACCTCTTTACCGCCGTCACATGCACAAAGGTAGTATTCGATCTTCTGTGTGATCAATTCGGTCTTGCTAAGCTTAATATGATGCAATTTTTCCGTAAGACGAACATAGACTTTATCTCAAAACGAAAGTTCTTTTACGTAGTCTCCTCTATCGTGATTGTTGCCGGTCTTGCACTATTCGTGATCCGCGGAGAGAAGAATTTCGGTGTAGATTTCTCCGGGGGGACTGTTCAGCAGTATATGTTCGAGAAACCTGTGAAAGTGGATGACGTAAGAAATATTCTTAAAGAAATAGGCGAGGGTAGTGCAGCCATCCAGCAGTACGGCAATCCTAGAGAGGTAATGATCAAGACGCAGACCGACATATCCAAGCAGCTTGAAGATCTCTTTAGAAAGAACTTCAAGGATAACTCTTTCCAGATTCTAAGGATAGAGACTGTCGGTCCGACAGTAGGTAAGAATCTCCGACAGAATGCCGTTACGAGTCTGTTGCTGGGCCTGGCCGGTATCTTGGTATATATCATGTTCCGTTTTAATATCAAATACGGTATTGCCGGCGTAATAGCGCTCTTTCATGATGTCTTTATAGCCGTAGGCGCCATGGCTCTGACCGGAAGGCAGTTTGACCTTACGATCGTGGCTGCGTTGCTCACGATAGCCGGTTTTTCGATCAACGATACCATAGTCATTTTTGACAGGGTAAGAGAGAACTTGCGTCTTGTGAAGAAGGGCAGCTTTGCGGAGATCGTGAACTTGAGCGTCAACCAGACGCTATCAAGGACGATACTCACGACCGGTGTCACCATGTTTACGGTCGTCGCGCTTCTCGTATGGGGCGGTCAGGTCTTGAATGATTTCGCCTTCTGTCTATTCGTCGGATTCATTTCCGGGGTCTACTCGACCGTGTTCATCGCCAGTCCTCTGGTCTTGTCATGGCAGAAGAAAGCTCCGGCTAAAAGATAGGGCTTTAGCTTATTCGCAAAATCGTAAGCTGATGCAGGTGACTTGAAATATGAAAAAGACCTGGAAGATAAAAGAGCCCGATCCCGCTATCCAGCGCGACCTTTCCTCCGCTTTGAACATATCGAAGATCGCGGCGCAGCTTCTTGCAAATAGAGGCATCCGCAATTCGAGTGACGGCAAGGAATTCTTAAACTTTACGTTATCCTCGTGCCATAGCCCATTCCTTCTCAAGGATATGGATAAAGCAGTTTCACGGATAAAGAGAGCTATATCTCAGGGAGAGAAGATCCTGGTATATGGTGACTATGATGTTGACGGAATGACATCCGTCGCCCTACTGTCAGAAGCCCTGAGATCCCTTGGCGCGAAAGTCGAGACATACATCCCGAACAGGATAGAAGAAGGGTATGGCCTGAATCTCACCGCGATCAAGAAGATCGAGAGAACGGGCGCGACATTGATCGTGACGGTAGATTGCGGCATTGCGTCATTCAAGGAGATCGAGTACGCCAAATCCCTCAATATAGACACCATTATTACCGACCACCACGAAATATCCGAGGATCGTGTTCCCGCCGCATATGCGGTAATTAATCCCCTGCAGGAAGATTGTAAATATCCGTTCAAGCATCTTGCCGGTGTTGGGCTTGCATACAAGCTGGTAAAGGCTCTGTATGAAAATACGCCATTTTTTGCCGAAGACTTTCTTGATCTTGTAAGCCTGGGGACGGTCGCTGATGTGGCTCCTCTTATAGGAGAGAATAGGACCCTTACTAAGTACGGTCTCGAAGAGCTTACGTCTCGCGGCAGAGCTGGATTGAACGCGCTGATGGATCTGGCAGGGCTGGGCGGTAAAGAGATATCGACAGGCCATATAGGGTTTATATTAGGCCCGCGCATAAACGCGATGGGCAGGATCGGTTCTCCTGACAAAGCGCTCGAACTTCTTCTTACCCGTGACCTTGCTGAAGCCGGCCGTTTAGCAAAGATGCTCGATACCGAAAATAAGAACAGGCAAAAGATCGAAGCGAAGATCTTGGATGAGGCGGTTTCGAAAGTAGAGAAAGAGGTCAATTTTAAGCAGCATAACGTTATAGTACTTGCAAATGAGGGATGGCATCCGGGTGTCATCGGTATCGTTGCATCCAGGATCGCCGACAGGTATTACAGGCCTACGATCATGATATCGCTGGACGGAAAGGTCGGGAAAGGCTCAGGAAGGAGCATCGACGGATTTCATCTATTCGATTCGATATTCAAGTGCAAGGATCTGCTGGTCGGATTTGGGGGGCATGAAGCGGCGTGCGGTGTCACCATAGAAAAGAACCGGATAGACGAATTCAGGGATATGATAAATTCCGGAGCATCCAAGGCCCCTGATGATGGATTGTTCAGCCGGAGCCTCGATATTGATATGGATATACCTCTGGGCATGCTCACCGAAAGCGTCATAAAAGAGATCGAAAGCCTTTCACCGTTCGGGACAGAGAACCCGCGCCCGGTCCTTTCGTCGCACAATCTTAAGGTCAAAGACGGCCCCAGAAAGATCGGTAAGAATGGATTTAAGATGTGGGTGACTGACGGTAATGTTACATGCGAAGCCGTTACTTTTGGAAGGCTTGATATCGAAGCGCCCAGGCAGGGCGACAGGCTCGACCTTGCATATATTCCGTCTATAAATAGCTGGCAGGGAGTAGATTCTATACAATTAGAATTAAAAGATATCAAATAAAAAGGGCTCGAACAAGATGAATCTTTTGTGGGCCGTTGGAGCAAGCATCACAGTCAGCCTGATCTCTTTGATAGGTGTTGTGAGTCTTCTTTTCAATGAAAAATTCCTCCGCAAGCTCCTCATATTGCTGATAGGTTTTTCGGCTGGCGGGCTGATAGGCGGCGCCTTCCTGAACCTGCTGCCTGAATCGCTGGAACATTGCCGCGATATCCGCGAAGTATTCGTATATGTCATAGCCGGGTTCATCCTATTCTTTATCCTCGAAAAATACCTGTTCTGGCGCCATTGCCACGACGACAAATGCAGCATACATACATTTACATATATGAACCTTGTTGGAGATGCAGTCCATAATTTCGCTGACGGCCTTGTTATAGGCGCCAGTTTTTTGGCGGACATTAACTTAGGCGTAGTTACGACCATAGCGATAATTTTCCACGAGATACCTCAGGAAATAGGCGAGTTCGGCGTGCTTATCTATGGCGGGTTCACCAGAGCAAAAGCCTTATTTTATAATTTTCTTTCTGCGTTGACTGCGGTTGTCGGAACTCTCGTAGGTTATTACTTTGCTCATACCGTTACAGGTTTTTCCAATATCATAATGCCTATTGCTGCGGGCGGGTTCATATATATATCATGTTGTGACCTCATACCCGAAATACATAAGCAGAAAGATATAAGAAAGTCAGGATTGTCGATGATCGCTTTTGTAGTCGGCATACTGTTGATATATTTTATGAAATTTGCGCATAGTCATTAGGCCTTTGACCGGCCGGCTGGGCTTGACACTGTAACGCAGGGATGTTATCATAAAAAGTATGTTCAAATTCAAATTACAGGTAAGGATCGCGCTTCTAATATTTGTGCTTTCTTTCCTGTTCATTTATGTATTCACCTCCATCCAGATCCGCAATCAGATCGAGAAGCTCAATTCATATAACAATTACCGCGCGCGGGTAGGCACGATCATAGTCAAGACCACACTCGACCTTCTCCTCAAAGACACTACATCTGAGGAGTCTCTGCCTGCCATATTCAGCGCAGCGATAGATTCATTTTCCAACGAAGGGATAGTCGAAAAGATATCTGTAATATCGATCGACGGTAAGCCTTTCGCGACGAATGATCCTATAGTGCAAGAGTTCGGGGAGACGGAAAAGGACATCGAGTCTTATATACGCCTTTCACAAGCCGCCGGCAAGGATACATGGTATTACTCCACCATAAATCAAAAGACCAAAATAATAGACATATTTATACCGCTCGTTATGGGAGAATCTACCAGGTTCATAGTAAAATTGTCATTCTCCATCGGCAATATACATGAAGCCGTGGTAAGTATCCTAGTTCCTATAATATTGACCATTGTGGTCGTAATAATAGGCAATTTGATACTAGGCTTCATAATATTACGCAGCGTTGTGTGGCCTATCAATGTCCTTAACTCCGCAACTAAAGATATTGCCTCAGGCAATCTCGATCTCAGGGTCAGGATAGATACGAAGGACGAGATCCAGGAGCTGGGCGACACATTTAATGAGATGGCAGTTGCATTGAGGAAGATGAAGGATAGGGCTGAGAATGCGAACCCGCTAACCAAATTACCCGGCAATAATATCATACGAGAAGAGATCGAGAGCCGTATTAAAAAACAGACAAAATTCGTTG
>JBAYFK010000083.1:0-7340 GCA_041667225.1 Candidatus Omnitrophota bacterium | reverse complement strand
GATGAAAAAGATGCGCCTCTACCCTCCCAACAGCTCCGTCAGGCTGAACACCATAAAAGAGGTCCACCAGGTCCTGAACCAGATATTCCTTGAAGTAGATTCCCTCATCCTGACCGAAATTGAAAAGAGCCTCGTAATAAACGGCAGGCGCTTGTCTCCCGCCGAGGAGAGCTACGCCAAAGCCGGAGAGTTTTTGCTCATAATGCGTGAACACGGCATGAAGACCATATCGATAAAAAGAGGGATGCGGGAAGACGAGCTCAATAACCTAATCAGCCATTTCAGCCGGACCCGTAAAGAGATCGTGGATAGAGGCGGCTGGGCAACCGTTATAAATAAAGAAGCTCTCGAGCACGTAGGGATAGACGAGCTTCATTTCATATCGGTAGATGAATACGCAAAAGCCTCTCCGGGCAAACGCCCTTTACATGACTTTATGCTGATGGAGTTCCTGCTGGGCAAAGCCGACCAAAGGGGGCTAAACAAAGAAGAGATCGCCCGCAACATCGGGAAGAACCCGCAAAGAATAGCTCAAACAATAATGGATATGGCGAATATCGCATTCGAAAAAGATAAAACCCGTGACGACGCGAAGATCGTAACGGATGTGATCACGAAGATCGATTCCCAGATATTAGAGGGCAGTTCTTCTGAAGAAGAGAGAGGAAAGGACCTGGCCAAGGTAATAATGGAATTGGAGCCTGCTTTAAGGAATAAGGTGCTGGACTCTTTCTCGGCCGGGTCAGGAGAAGGCCAAAAAAGATCCGCCAAGAACATCATGAGCGCCATTACCGATGATTTTATTATAGATTTGATCACGGAAAAGTATAAAGACAGTATGCAGAATCCTTTGATCGTAAAGGAGTTCGTGGACGACGTCCTCCCTAAGATAGGGCGAAAGAAGGAGATCCTGTCAAAGCTTGAACCCAAGCTCGTAAGTCTTGGCATGAACAAACAAGACCTGTCCTTCGTCCGCGCCGACACGGAATGGGAGAACCTGCCGGCGGATAGAAGAATAGACATGCTCCTGGGGCTGCCTGAGAATTACTATTCCGGGACCATGCTGAACAGGATAAATAACGTTCTCGAAGAGCTTGAATCATCGGGCAAAAAGAAGGATCTTGCAAATGCCATATCGAGGTTCCTGGTAAAAACGAAGAAAACGGGTGAAAGGGCGCGCAAGAACCTTCTATATACGATAAATGAGTTCATAAATATACCGTCTGCGGTAAAGAAGGAAGATCTCCTATTGAGGGAAGGCAGACTGGACCGTCTTTTTGAAAGCCTGGAAACCGAAACGGATCCTGCGGTATTCGGATGCGCCGCTGAGATCATTAAACGCTCGATAGACAGCGAAGGAACACGCCAGAGCGGATCGTCCGGACCCATTTTGAACGCCAGAAATTCCCAAGATCGGAAGATATCGCCCATAGAGCGGGCCTTCAACCTTTTCATCAAAAGACTTAAGATAGAAGAAGGCAAAAGGCCGGCGTTAAATGAGGTTATAAGGAATTCCATTTCGGATATTTCGACCGAGGCGTTCATAAAGAACCTGGTACGACGGCTTGTCGACGATACAAAAAATTGCTCTTACAATATCAAAGACCTCTATTTTATATTCAAGGATAAGTTGATAGATATTCTCATAGACCTTACCACACAGAAAAATACCGACATCAGGGATCCTTTCATGGAATTCGTTCTGAAGAGAGAGATCGCGGGTTTACTGAAGGAGTTAAAAGATGTATATTCTTCCAGGCTGATGAAGATCTTATCCGAAACGAAGGACGATTCGATCGCGGCCTTGATAAAATTGATCGGGGATCTGCAGGATCCCGGATTGATCGACCCCATCCTGCCCTTCTCCGGCCATAACGATCCGGCCATCCGCACTGCGGTGGTCCAGGCTCTAAGCGAGATCGGAGGACTGCGAAGTATAGATATACTCTCGAAGATATCCGGCGAAGACCGAGATAACAATATACGTGATCTTGCAAATACGAGATTACTGAGGATAAAAAGAAGGACGCCTCCGCAGAAATAGCGTTGGCAAATGATCCTACAGGTTGTCGTTAAGATATTTTGAGGTTTTTTGGGACAGATCCACGAACTCTACTCCCACCTCGTATCCCGGCTCGTGAGTAAGCTTTTTGATCCATACGAGCCTGGCTATCGCCTCGAAGTTGAAGGACGTTTTCTGGAAAGTGACCCTGATCTTAATATGACTATTCACGGGGATAAAGTTGTGAACTAAAAATCTCAATCCCCCCTTGCCGATATCCTTGGTAATATATCCGCTCGCCTTTTCATCAGGAACGACCTCATAAGATATCTGCGAATTTTCAGGGATCCTTGCATATCTACGTCTCTCTTTCATGACGCCTCCTGGATTATACCTCCGTTATATTAATGCGCGGGGTGAGGACTTGTCGTATGGATCATTTCATGTTCGATCTTGCCTACCTTCAGATAAAGGTCTGTAACAATGATCGATATACCGATGACCCATACTACTATTGCAGCTACGATCAATTTTATGTAAACAGGCTTTACAGGTTTCATACAGGATCTCCTTTTTTTTATCGGTCACTCTATGTATCTTGTCAACAAAGACATCACTCTCTCGTTGTTGCTGGTCTGGAGGATCATCCTGGAAGACCCCCCGCAAGAACATGATGTCACATAGATATATTTTATGTCTATCTTGTTATTCTTCAATTCCGTAGTAACTACCTTAAGGGCGCCCGGATGGTTCTTGAGGTCCACTATGATGACCTCCGTCTCTTTGATAAGCCTGTATTTCTTTTTCTTGAGTATAGTCATTATGGGGAGATTTGCCTGAGTGACCAGAAGTAACTTTGCGCTGCGGCCGGATTCATATCCGAGAACTGATTCTATATTGATCCCGTGATTAGCCAATATAACGGCTATGTCGGCAAGAAGCCCGACCTTATTCTTCGCGGTTATTACTATCTCTTCTCCAATGGATACACTATTTATCATGTTAACCCTCCTGTTAAAGTTTATCTCCTTTAACATCCATATAGAAAGAATATTCCTGCCGTGCTTCTCAATGATAAATGATACTACTTTATCAGTCCTTTTTCTATATCTTTCTCATTAATCTTTATAAAAACGTTTAATATAGATTAGTTTTATGGTAAGATTTATATAATATTAGCATATATAAACATTAATGGACTTGCCACATTTAAAAAATATGATATACTTTACTAAATAAAAATGGGAATCCATAAAACAATATATATCACCTTATCCATCCTTCTCCTTTTTTTCTCCCTGGGGATCGGGCCTGCTTTCTGTCAAAATCACATACGAGAACTGGACACTGTAAGAACATCTATGACCGAATTCGGCAACAAGATGCCCGAGATGATCAAGGGCGCCGAGAGCCGCGATATCAGGACCCTTGAAAGGGTCTTTGAGATAAACACTTACGCCCTTACCACCATCGAAGCTTATTTCAAAATGATAAAGGTGGCGGTCTCATCTGAGGGCGACATCAATAAAGAGATCATGGAAGTTTTGAACGGCTGGCTTGAATTCATAAATAATTACTGCAAGAAGGATATGGAATATTTTGACGAGGCGCTTTCCGAAACGAACGACGAAAAGATAATGGATGTGGTGCTGGAAGCAAAAAAGAACATACAAAGCCTGAGCGACGCAACTGTACAGGCGATCAGCGAAAATAAGGTTTTGGCGAACAAATTATAAGGCAGGATAGATCCGCAGGTTACTTCTTTTCCCCATCAGCGTTTTTTCCTGTTCCATCTTTAATCACATGAAGACATGTTTCAGGCGGGAGCGTTCCTGACATAGGCCTTGCTTCCATATATATTTTAGTAGTAGGCGGCATGAGCTCTATAAGTTCTTTCCCTGATATCTCAAGTTTTGTAAGCCTTAACAGTTGGCCTGATTTGTCTCCTTCCGGGGTTTTAAATTTCTTCATCAACCTTCTCTGGATATCTTCCCCATTCTCTTTTATACCGGAGACCGATTCATGTTTCTTCTCGATATCTGAAACATAATTCACGCAATTGTTCGTGGTAGCTATAGCAGTCTCGGAAGATGCCGTGTGTCCCGAGGACACAATAAATAATCCACCCACCCCCAGTATTAATAGGAGCTTTAGCAGACGTACTCCAGCTGTGTGGATTATCCCTACTCTCGTTTCCATGATCCCCTCACATATACTTTTTAAAAGTCCTTATTATATATTGAAAAAAAATATACCTTCCTACTCAAATTATATCACTAAGTAGGGGGGGTATCAATAGGTAAAATGTAACTTTTTTGTATTTTAACTATTTGATGTTATTTATCATCTCCACCTTGGTTCCATAGCCCTTCATAGCGCTTGCGCTCTCGCGCATATTCTCAATTATCTCTTTAAGGGCCATGAACATCTGCCCCAGATCCTTCATGAACCACTGTATCTTATGCAAGATATCATATGCCTCTTTCCGGTGGAAAAGAAAGAATACGGCGGCCAATGCCATTATGACAGCGATGAATATGAGCTTGTTATAGCGGCCCCTCACCCTTCTACAGCAAAACCTGCATATGAGAGCCTCGTCTTGTATCATCTCCTTGCAATATGGGCACTTTCGCATGATCGATCATCCTATTTTTTTATTACGGATCGCTATGACACACATATAAAAAGAAACGAATATTATACATATATACGAGAAGAGGTCTCCATAAACATTATAAAAAGTCCTGGTATTGGATATCGTTATATCTTCAGATCTTACTCCGTCCACGAACAGATTATCGCCGTTCACTCCGACGGCCGCCAGGACCCTGCCCTTTTGATCTATAAAACAGGATAGCCCGGTATTGGCGGCTCTTATAACGTTAACCCTGTTCTCTACGGCCCTGAATATCGAACACTGCGCATGCTGGTATGGCGCGCTCGTCCTCTTATACCATGCGTCATTCGTTATGTTCACAAGGAAAGCGGCGCCCTTTTTGACGAACATCCTGGATACTTGGGGGAATACATCCTCAAAACATATCAGGCAGGAGAATTTCACTTTCTTTACCATCTTCCAGCTGTAATCTTTACTATCCGCCTTTCTCTCTAAAAAGAAATTGAATACCGTATAGTCTTTACCCGCAGTGAAGTCCCCTATCGGAGACGGCGCAAAATTATTCACGAACGAAAATATCTTCTTCAACGGAACATATTCACCGAACGGCACGAGATGGACCTTATCATAGGTGTCGGTGATCGATCCGTCCCCGGAATAAAATACAGCGCTGTTATAATACGCGTTCTTGTCTATCCTGTCCTCTCTCGGCGTGCCTACGAGAAGCGGTATCTTTCCTGCTGTAGCGAGCGCTCTTACCCTATCGAAGATCGGCTTATCGGAAGTATTCTCGAGATAACCCGGCGCCGATGTCTCCGGCCATATTATGAGATCGGGCCGTTCTTTTACGAGTTCCCTGGTAAGGTTTTCGTATTTACTCAGTATCTCTTCCCTGAAACTGGCATCCCACTTCTTATCCTGCGCTATATTCCCCTGGACGACACCCACCCGCAATATCTCTCCCGTAAATATATTGTTCATCCGGAAAAAACCATAGCTGAGCGAAACGAAGATCAGGAACGCGGCTATTAAAAGCGGCGTCTCGAACCGGACATTTCTTTTCATATCCCGGATAGCAAAAAATATCGCGGCGTTCACCAGCACTATGAGAAATCCGACTCCGTATACGCCTGTAATATCAGCGATCTGTATTACGGGCAGGGTAAAGCTCTGTGAATAACCTAACGCCACCCACCCGAAACCGCTCATCAAGTTCGATCTCAACCACTCGCTCACAACCCAGGCGGCCGGGATTAAAAAAAGATTGGCGATGAGCTCTTTCCTGCCGACGAGCGAGACGCGGGAAGCGACCGAGAAGAGTAGTCCGAACAGGCCGAAGTAGAGCCCGAGATACAGAGATAAGGCTATCATTCCGGCCAAGGTGACATGCATAAGCCAATATATCGTTCCGAGGAAAAATAGAACGCCGGTAAAATAAGAGAGGAGGAAAGCTTCTGCGGGTTTTCTGTTCTTTAAGGCAAAGAATAATGGTACGAAAGCTATCCATGCGAGGAATTCAAGGTCGATCCCAGGGAAAGAAAATACGAGGAGCGCCGCACTTACTGCTGCATATAATAACCGGCGACGCGGTGGATCTGATATCTCGTTAATTGGTATCATTTTCCGCAACATTTTTTGAATTTTTTCCCGCTTCCGCACGGACACGGCTCGTTCCTGCCTACTTTAGGATCTTCCCTCTTATAAGTATCCACCTTCTGAGCTGGCAGCTGCCCCTCGTAAGAGGCAGCCGATCCTCCTTCTATTGCGGCAGGAACATCCTGGAACTGGCTCTTCTCTTCGTGGACAAGGTTCTGCCTGGAAAGATCGAATACGGGAGTCTTCCTCTCTTCCTTAACGGCCTGGATCTTGAAGAGATACTCGATCGTCTCCTCTTTGATCCTGTTTATCATATCCATGAACATGGAGTAGCCTTCATGCTGATATTCGACGAGCGGATCACGTTGCCCATAAGCCCTCAATCCTATCCCCTCGCGGAGGCTGTCCATGGCGTAAAGATGGTCCTTCCAGCGCGTATCGACGACCTGTAGCAGTATCATCCTCTCGAGATGGCGCATATTCTCAGGACTGATCGAATGCTCCTTATCCTCGTAATTCTTCTTCATCTTTTCTATAACGGCATCCCTGACTTCGGGCCTGTTCATACCGTCTAAAGGCATATCCTTCAGTTTTATCTGGAACGTCAACTCCAGGTACTGGCCGAACCCTGTAAAATCCCATTGGTCATAACTCAGTTTATCGTTGAGGTATTCGTCCATCGCGTTATCCAGCACCTCTTCCATCACTCCGTATACGTACTCCTTCATGTCGATGCCGATCAGGATCTTGCGCCTTTCATCGTATATGACCTCTCTCTGCCTGTTCATGACGTTGTCATACTCGAGTATATGTTTACGGGCTTCAAAATTATGCTGTTCTACGCGCTTCTGTGCCGTCTCTATGGCCTTATTGATGAAGGCATGCTGTATCTCCTGCCCCTCTTCCATTCCGAGCTTCTCCATGACCGTCTTGATCTTGTCGGAACCGAATATCCTCATAAGGTCGTCTTCCAGGGACAGGTAGAACTTGCTGGAACCGGGATCTCCCTGTCTTCCGGATCGGCCGCGCAGCTGGTTATCTATGCGCCTCGATTCATGGCGTTCTGTTCCTATTACATGAAGTCCCCCGGCCTTAACTACTTTTTCATGATCTTCTTCCCTTTTC
>JBAYFK010000082.1:0-7420 GCA_041667225.1 Candidatus Omnitrophota bacterium | reverse complement strand
CGCATAACCTGATGTCCAGGGAGAAGAGCAGATCGAAGATAAAAAAGGTGTATTCCGTTCCTCAGGTGTTCGGGCAATGCAGGATGTGGCTTGAAGCGAACCTGCCAGGTGTAGACCTGATCGAGGTGTCGAGCACCGCTAAGGCCGCAGAGATGTCCTCAAGGGAAAAGGGAGTTGCGTGTATCGGCAGCAGGCAGGCCGGCGAGAAATACGGCCTGAACCTTCTATCAAGATCGATCGAGGACAGCACACACAACGTAACGCGCTTTCTTGTGATCGGCAGGACCGATGCAAAGGCAACGGAACATGATAAGACATCTCTGGTGATGTCCATTAAAGACAAAGTGGGCGGACTGCACAATATTTTAGTGACGTTCAAGAAACATAAATTGAACTTGACGAAAATAGAATCGCGTCCCTCGAAGACCAGGGCATGGGAGTACTACTTCTTCATAGATGTTGAGGGGCACTATTCCGATCCCTGTGTAGCGAAGGCGCTCGAAATGCTTAAGAAAGAGACGACGTATCTCAAGATACTCGGATCATATCCGAGCGGGACAAGCGTCTAGGAAAGATATGAAACAGATAGTGAGAAATAATATACTCGGAGTAAAGCCGTACGTGCCGGGCAAACCGATCGAAGAGGTGCAGCGCGAATTCGGCCTGAAGAATGTCATGAAACTGGCTTCTAACGAGAACTGTCTTGGCCCATCGCCTAAGGCAGTTGCTGCTATAAAGAAAAATATCTCGAAAATAAACAGGTATCCCGACGCTTCGAGCTACTACCTTAAGAAGAAGCTCGCCAGGCACCTCGGTGTTGACGAGAACATGATAATTCTCGGTAACGGCTCAGACGAAGTCATCGTGGTGGCGATAAGGACCTTCCTGAACGAAGGGGAGAAGGTCATTATAGCAAAGCCTACTTTTCTTATTTATGAGATCGCCAGCCAGATATCCAATACCGAGCTCAAGTTCGTCCCTCTTACAAAGGACTTTAAATACGATCTGGGGGAGATGAGAAAGGCTGTTACGGCGAACACGAAGATGATCTTCATCGCCAATCCCGATAATCCTACAGGTACATATGTGACGAAGCAGGAGCTGGATGAGTTCTTTGACGGAATACCCGAAGACGTAATAGTCTTCCTGGATGAAGCATATTTCGAATTTGCCGAATATGGTTATAAGGATTATCCTAACGGCCTAGATTATCTATCCAGGCCGAATGTTATAGTATCAAGAACATTCTCCAAAGCTTACGGCCTTGCTGGATTGCGTGTTGGATACGGGATAGCGAATCCCGGCCTTATAAGTTATATGGAAAGGGTACGCGATCCGTTCAACGTCAATCTGTTGGCTCAAGAAGCGGCTCTTGCGGCGCTGGACGATAAGGCGTTCCTTAAAAAGACCCTCACTACAGTTGGCGGTGAGAAGAAATTCCTTTATAGAGCATTCGACAAGATGGGTCTTAAGTATGTTGAGAGCGCTACCAACTTCATGCTGGTGGATGTGAAGGCAGATTGCAAAAAAGTTTTTAACGGCCTGCTTTCGAGGGGCGTGATCGTACGCGACATGAAGGCGTGGGGCCTCGATACTTATATCAGGGTTACGCCGGGAACCAGAAAAGAGAATATATTCTTTATTAACGCATTAAAAGAAGTGCTTAAAGAAGCGGTCAATTAAGGAGATCTTCATGATTATAGTATTGCGTCCGCATACCAAGCAAAAAGATATAGACCATCTAGTATCAAAGATAAAGAAGCTCGGTTTAAAGCCGTGGATATCGAAGGGTGTCGAGAGGACCATAGTAGGTGTGATCGGCGAAGAAGATATAATACGCATACAGCCTTTAGCCGCTTTCCCGGGCGTAGAAGAGGTCCTGCCGATACTAAAACCGTACAAGCTTGCGTCCAGAGATTTCAAGAAAGAGAATAGTGTCGTCAAGATCGGCGGTGGTCTTGAGGTCGGGGGAAACAGATTGATAGTGATGGCCGGCCCATGCTCCGTAGAGAATGAAAAATTACTGATAAGAATAGCCAAAGACGTTAAGCGCGCAGGCGCTACCGTCTTAAGGGGAGGAGCTTTTAAGCCGAGAACATCGCCGTATTCATTCCAGGGTCTTGGCCTTAAAGGGCTCAAATTCCTGGCGAAGGCCAGAGAAGTAACCGGGCTTAAGGTGGTAACGGAGCTCATGGATGTGCGCGATCTTGATGCGATGCTGAAATACGCGGATATTATCCAAATAGGCGCGCGTAACATGCAGAACTTCAATCTTTTGAAAGAAGTCGGTAAGACAAAGATGCCGGTGCTCTTGAAGCGCGGCATGTCGAATACGATCAAAGAGCTCTTGATGAGCGCCGAATATGTCCTTTCAGAGGGCAATTTTAACGTTATACTCTGCGAGCGCGGCATCAGGACTTTCGAAGATTCGACCAGGTTTACGTTCGATGTTAATGCTATTCCTGTGGTGAAGAGCCTGACCCATCTGCCGATAATAGCGGATCCTTCGCATGCTACCGGTAAGTGGGGTCTCGTGGCGCCGTGCGCGAAAGCGGCTGTGGCCGCGGGCGCCGACGGCCTTATAGTAGAGGTGCATCCCACCCCGGAAGAGGCTTTTTCGGATGGCGAACAATCGCTCATTCCGGAAAATTTCGAGAAATTGATGAAAGAGACGCGCGAAGTTGCAAAGGCTGTAGGCAGAAAACTATAATACGGACCCTATGAAACCTTTTAATAAGATCGCGATCATCGGTGTAGGTTTAATCGGCGGATCAATAGGTAAGGCCTTAAGGAGTAAGAGGCTTGCTCGGCAGGTTACGGGCGTATTCCGCCGCAAATCCAGCATGGACCGCGCGATCGGCGCTAAAGCCGTTGATTCCGGGACGCTTGATATGAAAAAAGGCGTGTCGGGCGCGGATCTGGTGATAATAGTAACGCCGGTATCGCTGATACCGCAGATGGCTAAAAAGTGCGCGCCCTTCATGAGGAAAGGCTCGATACTGACCGATGCGGGCAGCGTCAAAGAATTTGTAGAGAACGAGGTTCGTAAACACCTGCCAAGAGGCGTTCATTTTGTGGGCGCGCATCCGATGGCAGGATCTGAAAAGACCGGTGTAGGGTCGGCTAGGGGGGATCTCTTCCGCGGAGCAGTGACGATAGTGACAAAAAGCGTCGCAACGGATAAAGGCTCTCTAAAGAGGGTCAAAGACCTCTGGGCAGCATTAGGGTCGGAAGTCGTCGTTATGTCACCGATGGAGCACGACAAGCGCGTTGCTCTTGCTAGCCATCTTCCTCACATCGCGGCGCAAAGCATCTGTCTCGCGGTCGATAAAGGTAATCTGAAGTTCGCAGCTGGCGGGTTTAGAGATACGACTCGCATCGCATTGTCAGACCCTTACATGTGGAATGACATATTCAGGGCAAACCGCAAAGAGATAGTGAGCGCTCTCGATGTTATGGTAGACGATCTGGTTAAGTTTAAGAGCTTGATCAGGAAGAATGCTTTTACCGCGCTCCTTTCGAGATCGAAAAGAGCGCGTGATATACGAGAAAAATGTTCGAGATGACTAAACACATGGTCATAGCTATTGACGGCCCGGCTGGAAGCGGCAAGAGCACCGTTTCAAAAAAAGTCGCACGCTCACTCGGTCTTTTATATATAGATACCGGGGCCATGTATCGCAGTCTTACGCTTAAGGCCATGAAGCATAGCATAGATCTGGGTAATGAAAGCGCGCTGACGGATCTGGCGCGTTCTACCAGGATAGATCTTAAAGAAGCAGATCGACTTGAAGTGTTCATGGATGGCGATAATGTAACGGATCTTATAAGGACGCCGGAAGTTACTAATAACATCAAGTATATAGCGTGTGTGCCCGGTGTCAGGCACGAGATGGTAAAACTTCAGCGTCTTATGGGTAAGAGGGATGGCGCTGTAATGGAGGGAAGGGATATAACTACCGTTGTATTCCCGGACGCCGACTACAAATTTTATCTCGACGCTGACGCTGATGAGCGCGCCAGAAGACGGCATAAAGAACTGATCGAATCGGGCCAGAGAGTCGAACTGAATATTATAAAAGAAGATGTGATCGCCAGGGACAAGTCCGATTTTACAAGATCGGTCGGACCTTTGGTCAAAGCAAGTGACGCCATAGTGATAGACACTACAGGCCTTTCGATAGATGAAGTTGTAAATAAGATATTGGCGTATATAAAAAAGTAGGGACATCGTGAAGGTGAGGCTCGCTAAGAAGATCGGTTTTTGTTTCGGCGTAAAGCGGGCCGTGGAAATGGCAGAGGCTGCGTTGAAGAGCAAGGGGCCGATATATTCGCTCGGCTCGATAATACATAATCAGCAGGTGGTGGAGGATCTTTCAAAGAAAGGGCTTAAAGTCGTAAAGGATGTAAGGAAGATAAAGAGCGGCGTCGTTGTGATATCTTCTCATGGCATAAGCCCGGTAGTATCAAAAAGTATTGCAAAACGCGGTATCAAGCTTATCGACACCACCTGCCCGTTCGTTCTGAACGCGCAGAGGATCGCGAGGTCTTTGAGCGACGCCTCCTATAATGTTATCATAGTAGGAGATGCGGTCCACCCGGAGATCAAAGCGCTCGTCGATTTCGTTTCGACGGATGTCTTTGTCGTCAAGGGCGAGTCGGAAGCCAGGGCGCTTGAGATAGATGCGTCGGAGAAGTTCATCATTTTAGCTCAGACGACGCAGTCGACTGATAATTTTCTGGATGTTGTCAGGGCAGTATCAGAGAAGAAGCCGAAAGAGCTGAGGATATTCAACACAATATGCAGGGATGCGGAAGAGAGGCAGGAAGCCGCCCGCCTTCTGGCTGGATCGGTAGATGCGATGTTCGTAGTCGGCGGCAAAAGTAGCGCAAACACGAAGAGGCTTTTCGAGGTTTGCAAAAAGATCTTAAACAATTCACATCTCGTGGAGACGGAGAAGGACTTAAGAAAGAGGTGGTTAGACGGAGCTCGTACGGTAGGCGTAACGAGCGGTGCTTCCACGCCGGATTGGATCGTTAAGAGGGTAGTGAATAAAATTCAAGCGAAGGACGCGAAAGAAGCGCGTCCAAAAAGGAGGATGACTGTTTAATGGTTGAAGAAAACAATGTAACTAACGATGTAACAGAACCAGTAGTTAAAGAGGCAGAGGAATCAGATTTTGCGAAGCTTTATAACGATAGCATCGCGAAAGTCCAGGAAGGTGAGATAGTAAAGGGGAAGATCATAGCCATTACGAAGAAAGACGTTATCGTGGATATAGGCTATAAGTCCGAAGGCGCTATCTCTATCCAGGAATTCTCTGACGCGGAATCGTTGAAAGTCGGAGACGAGGTAGAAGTATATTTAGAGTCGAAAGAGGACGACAACGGCATGATGGTGCTCTCCAAACAAAAAGCGGAGCGCGCGGTCGGCTGGGAGATGGTCATCGCCAGGTACGGCGAAGGCGATTCCATTGATGGCAAAGTAACTAAAAAGGTAAAAGGCGGTTTCATGGTCAATATCGGCGTCGAGGCGTTCCTGCCGGCAAGTCTTGCCGCGCTGAAGAACTTCGGCAACTTGAACCAAATGGTCGGACAGACCTTCTCGTTCAAGATCGTAAAGATCAATAAGCCGCGTAAGAATATAGTCGTTTCCCGCAAGGATGCCTTACAGCAGCAGAAGGAAGAGGATAAGAAGAAGATCCTTGAAAGCCTGCAGAAGGGCGCGCTCGTCAAAGGTATCGTCAGGAATATAACGGACTTTGGCGCGTTCGTCGATCTGGGGGGCGGTGTCATAGGGCTTCTCCATATATCCGACATGAGCTGGGGCAGGGTGTCTCATCCAAGCGAAGTGCTGGCCATAGGCGATAATATCGAGGTCATCGTGCTCGATTTTGATACGACGAGCATGAAGGTCTCTCTGGGGCTTAAGCAGAAGACGCAGGATCCTTGGGAAGCTGTGGATTCGAAGTATGCAGTTGCAAGCAAGATAAAAGGAACGGTCGTGAACCTTATGCCTTACGGCGCATTCGTAGAGCTTGAAAAGGGTGTGGAAGGCCTCCTTCACATATCGGAGCTTTCATGGACAAAGAAGTATAATCACCCGAACGAGCTTTTGGCTATAGGCGACCGGATCGAAGCACAGGTCCTTGATATCGATAAGGCGAATAAGAAGATATCTTTGGGCTTGAAGCAGCTTGAGAGCAACCCGTGGCTGCAGGTCGAGACCAAGTATCCTGTAGGCACGCACGTCAAAGGTAAGGTGCGCAATCTGACCGACTATGGAGCATTCGTTGAGCTCGAAGACGGTATAGACGGCCTCATCCATGTGTCCGACATATCGTGGACGAAGAGGATAGGCCACCCCAAAGATGTCTTTAAGAAGGGCGAGAAGATCGAAGCCGTCGTTCTGGCAGTCGATTCCGCCAATAGAAGGATATCTTTAGGAGTGAAGCAGCTTTTGACCGATCCCTGGGATGACATAGCCTCGAAATATGTCCAGGATACCGTTATGCCGGGCAAGGTCACGAAGGCAACCAACTTCGGCCTGTTCGTAGAAATAGATAAGGACCTGGAAGGGCTTGTCCACATCTCCGAGATAGTTATGGGAGAAGGGGAAAAGCTGGAAGAGAAGTTCAAGGTAGGCGATGAGCTCAAGGTAAAAGTGCTGAAGGTCGATTCAGTTCAGCATAAGATCGCATTGAGCCTTAAGAGCGTTTAATTTAGCTGGGAGTAGTGAGTAGGGAGTTTGGAGTAAAAGAAAACGGGCGCTTTGTAATTAAAGCGTCCGTTTTTTTTCTTCCATTCTCACTACTCACGACTCCCAACTCACTACTACTTCCTGTCGAAATACGGATTCTTCCCCGTCACGCTTAACGGTATCCCTAGAGCCTCTTTTACGTCGGGCGTGAAGAGTTTTAGATCAAGGGCCGCCCTGCCTACCGAATACATGATACGGTTATCCATGTGGAATGAAGATGCGATCTCTATCGCAGAACCTGTCGCGATGCCAAGGTCGATCGAGTTGAACGAGCATATTCCGGTCGTTTTTTTCAGGTTGTCGCATGTGCTGTAGCCGCAGAACCCGCAGTTGAGCCCCGCAGGATTGGACCGAACGCCGATTATTATTATGGCAGGCGATAGAGAGATATTCCCGGCGTCTCGAGCAAGGCTCGGTCGATTCTCTTTCGCGGCGATCGCCTCCATCGTGGATATCAGCTTCTTTTTTTCGGATTCATCGTCTATCAAAATCACTTCGATGTTATCTATGCCGCGTCCCTTCGGAGCTGTCCTTGCCGCAGCGGCCATGAATTCAGCGGCCCTTATAGCCGCCGACCTCTCAAGTTCTCCCGATCTTTTCATTATAGCCTCCTCTTACTTTCCCGTTGTTGCAAACGATCTGAATTTTTTCTCCAACGTT
>JBAYFK010000081.1:0-7469 GCA_041667225.1 Candidatus Omnitrophota bacterium | reverse complement strand
TCCAGCTATTCCGGCAATACCGAAGAGACCTTGAGTGCGTATAAAGACGCATCCGCAAGATCGGCGAAGATCATCGTAATAACTTCGGGCGGGAAGTTAAGAAAGGCAGCAAATAGCGACGGGGTTCCGGTCGTTCATATACCGGGCGGCTTGCCGCCGAGATGCGCGTTCATGTTCTCGTTCTTTCCTATTTTGATCACGTTATCGAAGCTCGGGATGGTAAAAGATGAGAGAAGAGATATATCGCGCCTGATAAGTTTTCTGAAGGGAATACGCAGGACGCATTTAGGCCGGGATATCGGCATCAGGAAGAATACCGCTAAAGCAATAGCGTCTGTGCTGTATGGCAAGTTCCCGGTACTGTACGGCGGACAGGATCATATGGATTCAGCGGCCACCAGGTGGAGGGGGCAATTCGCGGAGAACGCGAAGACTCTCGCTTCAACACATCTTTTTCCTGAGATGGACCACAATGAGATCATGGGCTGGGAGCACCCAAAAAGACTTTTAAAGGACTTTGTTGCCGTTATATTAAGGGATAAGTCGGACCATCCGCGCGTTTCAAAGAGGATGGATGTGACAAAGAAGATCATTGAGAAACAGGGGGTGGAGGTTATAGAAGTATATTCTATGGGGAAAGATCTCCTGTCCAGGATATTCTCGCTTATTTTCATTGGAGACCTTGTCAGCTACTATCTGGCTATGATGAACAAGGTCGACCCTACTCCGGTAGAGAAGATAGAGTACCTTAAAAAGGAGCTTGCCAAAAGTTGAAAATATTGATTTTAGCGGCCGGTTATGCTATAAGATTACATCCTTTGACCATCGATAATCCTAAACCCCTGCTCGAGGTTGGGGGGCGCAAGATGATGGATATAATACTGGACAAGACTGCCGAAGCCGACAGCTCCTGTACCGTATATATAATATCTAACGCGAAGTTCTTTGGTAAGTTTGAAGAGTGGTTAAAAGGGTCAAAATATAAAGATAGGATCTCGCTCGTAAATGACGGAACGGTCTCGAACGAGACGAGGCACGGCGCGATAAAAGATATGGAGATCGCGATCGCCGAAAAGGGGATCGACGACGATCTTCTCGTTATAGCGGGCGACAATCTTTTCGACTTCTCTCTCGTGGATTTCTTAAGATCGGCCAAAGAGAACCCGGACGAGATATCGGTGGCGCTGCATGATATAGCGGACCTGGAAGCCGCCAAAAGATTCGGTGTTGTAGCGATAGATGGACAGAAGAAAGTAGTGGATTTCGAAGAGAAACCAGCTTCGCCGAAATCCACGCTGATCTCGACGGGTATATACTTCATACCGCGGGGTAAATTGGGTACCATAAAAGAGTTCATTAAGGCAAGCGCCCACAAATCGGACGCCCCGGGATATTATGTAAGCTGGATGAGCGAGAATTACGATGTATACGGTATAGCGTTCCCTGAGGATTGGTGCGATATAGGCGATATCGAATCCTTAAGGAAGGCCGACAAGAAATATTCAAAAAAGGAGAGGTAGGAAGATGACAAAAGATAATTTCTTATTCACTTCGGAAAGCGTGACTGAAGGGCATCCTGATAAGGTTTGCGACCAGGTTTCCGATACGGTACTTGATACTGTCTTGAGCCAGGACCCGGCCGGTAGAGTAGCCTGCGAAACTTACGTGACGATGGGCCTCATAATAATAGGCGGCGAGATAACCACATCAGCTTATGTCGATATACATAACCTGTGCAGGGACCTGCTTAAAGATATAGGCTATACACATCCGAAGTACGGGTTCGATTACCATACTTGCGCCATATTGAACGCCATACATACCCAGTCTCCGGACATAGCTAAAGGCGTTGACGCCGGCGGCGCAGGTGACCAGGGCATGATGATGGGATACGCCTGCAACGAGACCCCGGAACTTATGCCGCTGCCGATCATGCTGGCGCATAAGCTCGTCCGTAAGCTCGCAAAGGTAAGGAAAGAGAATATATTGAAGTATCTGGGGCCTGATGGAAAATCGCAGGTTACGGTCGAATACGTCAACGGAAAACCGAAAAGGGTTACCGATGTCGTCCTCGCTACTCAGCACACGGAAGACGTTCTCGATAAGAAGCGCGATATATTGAAAGATGAAGCCAGGAAAGAGCTTATAGACGTCGTCATAAAGCCGGTCCTGAAAGATTATATCGATAAAGATACCAAGTATTTCGTCAACGCTACCGGAAAGTTCGTCATAGGCGGTCCGCAGTCCGATACCGGTATGACGGGCAGGAAGATCGTCGTTGATACATACGGCGGTACGATAGCGCACGGAGGCGGCGCCTTCTCTGGAAAAGATCCCACGAAGGTCGATAGATCTGCCGCGTATATGGGAAGATATGTAGCGAAGAACCTCGTCAAAGCGGGCCTTGCCGACAAGCTCATGATACAGCTTGCATATTGTATCGGAGTGGCGGACCCGGTATCGATCATGGTGAATACCTATGGTACGGGCAGGGTATCCGACGAGAAGATCATCAAGATAATCAGGGATAACTTTGAGTTAACCCCGCACGGTATAATCGCGGAACTGAAGCTGCGCGAATCCGATCACGGCCGGTATAAGAACACGGCGGCATATGGCCACTTCGGCAGGGAAGAGAAAGGTTTTACCTGGGAAAATACGGACATGGCTAAAGATCTTGCCAAGCATGTTAAGTAGACGATAGGCGAGAGACTACTGAAAACGGAGAATGACATGAATTATGACGTAAAAGATCTGGGATTGGCAAAGAAGGGCAAACTTCGCATCGAGTGGGCGAATGAGTACATGGGCGTATTGTCCCTCATCAGGAAACATTTCAAAAAAGAGAGGCCTTTGAAAGGCCTTAAGGTGTCGGCGTGTTTGCACGTAACGACGGAGACCGCGAACCTCATGTATACGCTTAAAGAGGGCGGCGCCGATGTTACTCTATGCGCTTCGAACCCTTTGAGCACGCAGGATGATGTTGCCGCGTCTTTGGTCAAGGACTTCGGTATAAGCACGTTCGCGATCAAGGGAGAGGATAATAAGACCTACTACAAGCACATAAACGCGGCGCTCGATACGGAACCGAACATTACGATGGATGACGGAGCGGACCTCGTCTCGACCATACAGAAGGCTAAGAGACATCTGGCCAAGAACATGATAGGCGGGACAGAAGAGACGACGACGGGCGTCATAAGGCTTAAGAACCTTGACAGGAAAGGGCTCCTGCTCTATCCGATAATAGCTGTGAATGATGCGGATACAAAACATCTCTTCGATAACAGGTATGGCACCGGACAGTCGACTATCGACGGTATTGTGCGGGCCACGAACGTTCTGCTTGCCGGGTCTTCCGTGGTAGTGAGCGGTTACGGATGGTGCGGCAGAGGAATGGCGATGCGCGCCAGAGGTATGGGCGCCAATGTCATAGTCGTGGAGATAGATCCTTTGAAGGCGCTTGAAGCCGTCATGGACGGATACAGGGTCATGCCCATTAAAGAGGCCGCGGCTATAGGAGATGTGTTCGTAACTCTGACGGGCAATGTCAATGTTATCAGGAGAGAACATTTCCCGCTCATGAAGGACGGAGCGATCGTTGCGAATTCCGGCCATTTCAATGTGGAGCTGGATATTGAAGGCCTGGAACTGATCTCGAAGAAGAAACGCCAGGTGCGTGAATTCGTCGACGAATATACGCTTAAAGGCGGAAAGCGTATCAACCTACTCGGAGAAGGCAGGCTTATAAACTTGGCAGCGGCGGAAGGGCATCCGGCAAGCGTTATGGATATGAGTTTTGCGAACCAGGCGCTCTGCTGCGAATATGTAGCTAAGAACTATAAGAAACTTGATAAAAAGGTCTATAAGGTCCCGGATTTTATAGACAGGAATATAGCGAAACTGAAACTCGAATCGCTGGGCGTGAAGATAGATACGCTTACCGCGGAACAGAAAAAATATCTCGAAAGCTGGGAGATTGGGACATAGTATCAAATTCTCCCCCGCGCCTATACGGAAACCCGGGGCGCTCGGGATGATCGCCTGGATCAGATAATGGCGATCAAAAAATTCAAAATTTAAATAACAAAAGGAAGGTAGATCAAGATGGGCAAGATCAATATGGATAAATTCGTTCTAGACCTTGTAATGACGGAAGATAAGACCGAAAAAGAGAAGCTGGCCAAGAAGATATTTTCTATGGCCTATAAAAAAGGTATATACCCGTCGAGCATAGACGAACTTTACAAAGCCAGAGGCAAGGGAGAATTCCCCGGCACGTTCACCGTTCCGGCCATTAATTTGAGAGTATTGACCTACGATCTCGCGAAGGCGATATTCCGCGTAGCGAAGAAGATAGACGCGGGTGCGTTCATATTCGAGATAGCTAAGTCCGAAATGGCTTACACGAACCAGCCGGCCCTTGAATATACTTCGGTAGTTCTCGCCGCAGCTATTAAAGAAGGATGGAGCGGGCCCGTATTTATTCAGGGTGATCATTTCCAGGTAAGTGTAAAGAATTTTAAACAGGACCCGGAAAAAGAGATAGAGGGCATTAAGGCGCTCATAGTCCATGCGCTCGAAGCCGGTTTCTACAATATAGATATAGATTCATCTACGCTCGTGGACCTGTCGAAGCCGAAAGTGAAGAAGCAGCAGGAGCTTAATTACGAGGTCTGCGCGAAACTGACGCATTTCATACGCCAGAACGAGCCGCGCGGCATCCGCGTATCAGTAGGCGGAGAGATAGGCGAAGTAGGTACAGCGAATTCAAATCCTGAAGAGCTTAGAGCGTATATGGAAGGCTATAAGGCCAGCCTGCGCAAAGGCCTTGAGGGTATTAGCAAGGTCAGCATACAAACCGGAACAAGCCACGGCGGAGTTGCATTGCCGGATGGTACTGTTGCAAAAGTGAAACTCGATTTCGATACGCTGATGAATCTAGGGAAAATAGCGAGAGAAGAGTATGGCCTTGCCGGAGCTGTCCAGCACGGAGCGTCGACCCTTCCTTCGGAAGCGTTCGGAAAATTCCCCGAAGTGGGTACCGCAGAAGTGCATCTGGCGACGGAATTCCAGAACATGGTATATGACAGCCCGCATTTTCCAGCCGAGCTTAAGGCCAGGATATACGACTGGTTGAGGCAGACTCAAGGCGCGGAGAGGAAAGCCGGCGACACGGAAGAGCAGTTCATCTATAAGGCCAGAAAGAAAGCTCTTGGACAGTTCAAGAAAGATATAATGGGACTTCCTTCCGAAACGAGGGATCTAATAGCTAAAGAGCTGGAAGCTAAATTCGAGTTCCTGTTCGGTAAGCTGAACGTCAAAGATACGAAAGCCCTGACGGCGAAGTATATAACGCTGAAGAGAGTCATCTCCAGGAAGAAAAAAGGTACTGACGTGAAGATAGACGGAGAAGGGGCTGATTAAAAGATAGTTTCAGTGATCGGCACAAAAAAACACCCGAGTTAATACTCGGGTGTTTTTTTATCCGGACTAAACTCTTTTATTTACGAGATGTATGCCGATCGCGGCGAATATGACATTCCCGATCCATGCGGCTACTATGGGCGGCAGGATGCCGGCCTTTCCGAGAGCGAGCGATATTGCTATAACGGCGTAGTATAAGAGGCCTATCACGATCGACATCCCTATCCCTATCAAAACGCCGCCGCGAGTGGTTATGAGGGCGAACGGCGCGCCTATCAGGATGATTATGACATTGATGAAGGTAAAGGATATCTTGTAGTGCAGGTCTACCTGGAGCGATTTTAGCAGCTTGGTGCTTGCCCCTTTAAAATTGCGTATATATCTCTTCAGGTCTTTGTAGCTCATAAAATCCGCCCGCCATTCGCTGTTGGCGAAATCGCGCGGTTTCTCTCTTAAGGGCACCATCTTCTCCTCGTAGAAGAGAGGCTCTTCCAGTATTTTACCGGCGTTATCTATATGGTACGTTATGACCTTGGAGAACTTCCACCCGTATCCTACCCATGTACCGCTCTGAGCGGTTATTTTTGAAATGAGATTTTCAGACGAATCGTGCTCGTGTATGATCACATCGTTCAGCTGTTTCTTTTCGATGTCGTAACTCCTTGCGAACACTATCCTGTTGCCTGCTCCATATATGGCGACATTGTTGATCACTTTAGGGCGGGCTTCTCTGTGTCTTGCCGTTTCGAGCTCATCCTGCCGTATCTGGTTCGATACTTTGGAACTGATCGGTATTATCCTGTCGTTCACTATATACGTAAGTATACTGGCGATAAAACCTATGACGATCACAGGCGTCAGTATGCGCCACAGGCTTATACCGCTCGATTTCATGGCTATGATCTCATTGTTCTTATTCAGGTTACTCAAGACGTATATGGTAGAAAGCAGTATCGCCATGGGCATCGCCTGCAGGAATATGGTAGGGATGTAATAGACATAGAACGCTATTATAGAGGTTACGGGGATGCGGTATTTAACTATATCTTCAATGAAAGAGAAGACGTCTATGATGACGGCCATTATGATGAAGACGAAGAGGCACCATATCAGAGGGCCGAGGAATCCCTTAACCATATATTTGTCTACGATCTTCATCTCTTTACACGCCTCTCGATAATGTAAAGCATATTATCTCTTTCGCGCCATTTTCCAGAAGAGTTCTCGATGCTTGGTCGAGAGTTGTTCCTGTAGCCATAACATCGTCCACAAGTAGCAGCTTAAGCCCGTTCAAGTCCCGGGCGTTCCTGGCGGCGAAAGCGCCTTCAAGATTCCTGAGACGATCTTCTCTCGAAAGTTCATTCTGCGGCCTGGTGGAGCGCACCTTTTTGAGCGCGTCTATAAGCGGTATGCTCAATGCCTTTGACAGTTTCGAAGCCAGGACCCTGGACTGGTTGAAATCCCTTTGACGCAACCGCCTGTCCTGTATAGGTACAAATGTTATAGCATCTACGCCGTCAAGCGCTCCCGGATAATTCTTTATAGAATCTATCATAATGCCCGACAATATATTGCCCAAAGATATCCTGCTCCTGTATTTGAACTCATGGATGAGCTCTTTCATGACCCCTTCGTGGAGACAGGCCGAGTAAGCGCGGGTAAAATGGAAACGTTTTGTACCGCATTCCGGGCAGATGGAGTTAGCATTACCGACCGAGCGCCCGCATGAGCGGCAATGGGGAAGAGGGTTCTTCTTTATTTTGCTTATGCATGAAGGGCATACACCGAGAGTGTCCATAGGGTCGAGGCGCGCCTTGCATGATTCGCAGGAGAGCGGGTATATGATATTGATAAAATTTTTTGCTATCACGTTTAGGGATAGGGTCATGACGGATATGATAGCATGTCGTTGTCTCCCTTGTCAATCGCATGCGGCTCCTCCCAGTTATCTCATCCCGCGCAGGCGTTTACTTTTGGGTGTTGCTTCCGCTTGCCGCAAATTTAGATTAGGCATCTAAATTTGCTGTTGTAAAATTTACGAT
>JBAYFK010000080.1:0-7470 GCA_041667225.1 Candidatus Omnitrophota bacterium | reverse complement strand
GGGTACAGGCGCTGATTCGGACTATATCGGCGGACTGGTCGGAACTCTTGAACCATACAACGGCTCTCCCGTTTTCACCATAAGCAACTCTTATGCTACAGGGAATGTTTCAGGAGATGATTACGTTGCGGGACTAGTAGGATATTTATACAGGCGCAGCGGGACCATAAATATTACGGGATCCTATTATCAGACAGGCACGATAACGGGCGACCAGTACGTGGGCGGCATTAGCGGACGCGCAACCTATGCAACGAACATAACCAACTCCTACTGCGCAGCTGCAAATATCACGGGCACCTACATGGTCGGCGGATTGATCGGATTTACGGACGCGAATACCGTCATTTCTAATTCCTTCTACAATATAGATGCAGTCCAGATCAGGGGTGCGACCGGCTTTGTGACTATAGGCGGTATTTACGGTTCTCTTTATACTGACTGGATCAATAACGGTAAATCTTTGACCATCGGTAACTATCTGACGCTCAATAATGGCTACTATGAGATCTCAAGCATTACCGATTTCAAGAACATGATGGGATTTACCTGGAACACTTCCTATAAATTCAAATTGACCGCTAACCTTGATTTCACCGGCCTGAACGGTTTGCATATCCCATACTTCCGTTCACAGGAATTCGACGGTAACAACAAGACTATATCCAACCTGACTATCAGCAGCATCTACGCTTATAGTTTTGCTAAAGGATTATTCGGATTTCTACTTGCGGACGGCACCAACATCCTCATTAAAGACCTGGGAGTGACCAGTGTCAGCCTTACTTCTACGAGATATTCCGGAGGCCTGATAGGCTTCAATTTCTTATACGGCAAAGGCTTGACGCTGGAGAATTGTTATGTAACGGGAAGCATTTCCAGTAGTGACTACATCGGCGGATTGATCGGATACGACTACCAGCCCACCGGCAATTCTTATCTAACAATTAACAACTGCTATTCCACTGCAACGGTCAATGGATCGAGCGGGAATTATGCCGGAGGCTTTATCGGGTTCATTTTTAATGCTTACAGCGTAACTGCCATTCTTAACATTAAAGATTCTTATGCAAGCGGTGCAGTATCCGGTCGCAGCTATACCGGCGGATTCATCGGGCAGCTTTATACACATTATAACTCGATAAGCTATATTAAGAACTGTTTTGCCAGCGGTAATGTAACTGTAATCGGCGCATATTCATACATAGGAGGATTTATCGGGCAGAATTACACACGATACAACACAACGACTTATAGCTCGATAGATAATTGCTATACCTCCGGCAATGTCACAGCCGCAAGCGGTACTTATGTAGGCGGTTTCATAGGAGATAATTATACGCCTGAAGGTACGGCTCAGAGCTACGTAAATAATTGTTACGCTACCGGAGCAGTAACGGGCAGCAATTATGTCGGCGGATTCATCGGCCGCAATATACGTACGGCAGGAACGCTTACTGTGACCAAGTCATACTCTACAGGGCTGGTAACGGGCAGCACCAATAAGGGCGGATTTATCGGAGCGGTTTCCGGTACAGTAACGATCACCGATTGCTTCTATGACTCTACCGCCAGCGGCCAGTCGGATACGGGTAAGGGCACGCCCAAGACAACGGCTGAGATGAAACAGCAGGCAACATTCACCAATTGGGACTTCACGAACGGCCTCTGGACGATCACCGAAACTGTCACCTACCCCTCCCTTGTATGGCAAGGCATGGTATATAACGCTTCCGGATTCATCGGCGGAACCGATACCGACTACCCGATGCTCATAAATACGCCTCTTGAGATAAAGTTCATGGAGACTTACTGCGGTTCTTATTATTTCAGGATGAACGGGAATGTATCGGCCGCAAGCCTCACCTTGAATAACAATAATTATCTCGCGACCGATGGCTATGACCTCACCTTAACAGGAACCCTCTCCATCGCATCCGGATCAACTCTGAACGCAACAGACGGCTTGGACGCTTCACTCATCACCTTGGGCGGTAACTGGTCGAATGCGGGCACTTTCACATGCGGCACAAGCGTCGTCACGTTCAATGGCAGCGGCACACAGACGCTTGCTGCAGGCTCATCACATTTCTACGACATCTTATTTTCGGGCGCAGGCACTCTCCAACCCATTACGAACGACCTCTATATCGACCACAACCTCACCCTTAATAGCGGCGCCGGTACATTCGATAACGCGACGAATAATAAGAATATAACTGTATTAGGCAATGTCACGATGGATAACACAAGGGTAGACCTGGGAAGCGGTACGTGGACCGCAGGAGGAGACTTTGATTATCAGCATGTGACTACGTGGAATGAAGGAGCCGCCAATATAGTAATGAATAAAGCAGGGGCCGCTACGTTGTCCCCCAAAGCCTCAACCAATATCACATCTTTGACGATCAATAACGGGACCACAGTTAACGTTATCCTGTCAGGCAATCTTACTGTGTATAGTACCGGCACTACGATCAACGGTATATTAAATATAGGGTCCGGAGCTACTATATATTCACGCGGTGTTACAATGGGTAACGATAGCGTTCTCACCGGAAACGGAACCCTTCGCGCCATTGCAGCAGGCGGTGCGCCGGTTGGCTTTGTCCGCGGGACCAACACAACAGTTTCTATAAGTTCTTTGTGGTATTACTACGGCGGCGGAGAGACGTTAACATTTGCTCAGGGTACTTATGACGTAGGAAGTATGTATTTTGCAAATGATGCTAGCGGAGCTTGCATATTATCCTTAAACGGCACGTACATATTTACAGGCGCTGTTACTTTCCGTAATACTTCTACTGGCTCATTGACCATTGATAATAGCTCCCATAATCCAAATATTGAGATAATGGGTTCTGTTGATATATACGTTCCAAGTGGCACCATTACCTGGACCAAGGGCACCGGCACCATAACGCTCGCGGATAACCCGGCGAATGGTACCCAGACGATCAACTTCCTGGGTAAAACCGTAGAAGATATCATCGTTAACGCTAGCGGCGATACAAAGCAGCTTACGGATCATGTCATAACAGATTCCATCACAATAACTGCCGGCACACTCAATGCTAACGGGAAGAATATCACCGTCTCCGGCAGTTGGACTGATAACGGGGGTACATTCGCACACGGTAACGGCACGGTAACTTTCAACTCCTCCGCCGCCGGTAATACAATAACATCGGGCGGATCAGCATTCTACGCTATCGTATTTGCAAACGCTTTGGGTGGATGGACGATACAGGATCCCACAACGACATACAATTTTACACTCGCTAACGGCTCTGTAATCCAGAACGGGAATTTAACGGTCACTAACGACTATTCACAGGCGGCGTCGACCTCGTTCGTATGCTCGGCTCCGGAGACCTATAGCTTCACTGTGGGCCACAGCTTCAGCCTGCCTAAGACCGGGACGACATTCAACCGTTACGGCGCCCAAGTCGGCGGGTACTATATTGTAAGAGATATATATGACCTTCAGGCGGTAAGCTGTAATATGGCGGCAAACTACAAGCTGGCTAATAATATTGATGCAACAGAAACGGCCAGCTGGAATTCAGGAGCAGGATTCAACCCTATCGCAGGCGATGGCTTCGGCCCTCCTACCTATAACTTTACCGGTATATTTGACGGTAACGGATACGTAATCGATGGTCTATATATCTACAGGCCTTCCTACGCGTTCGTTGGCTTATTCGGTTCCATCGATGGGACTGTGCAAAACATAGGCGTTACCAATGCCGATGTGACCGGAGGTATTTACGTAGGTATCTTGAGCGGATGCAATTACACTTTTTTTCAGGCTTCCGCTATAAATAATTCTTATGTGACCGGAGCTGTCAGCGGAAACTCCATAGTAGGAGGGCTGATCGGCATAAACGTGGGCAGCGCCACGGTAAATAACTCATATGCCGCAACGACGGTAAACGGCAACACCGATCTCGGCGGACTGATCGGCAGCAGCTCGGGCGGTACCATAACGAGCTCGTATTATGATTCCACCATATCCGGCATGAGCGATACAGGAAAAGGAGACCCTAAGACGACTGCCGAAATGAAGCAGCGCTCGACATTCTCCGGATGGGATTTCATGAATCTATGGACGATGGATGAAGGCGTCTCTTACCCTCAATTCCAGCAACAGTATTACGTGTGGGACGGAGGCGGTTCCACTAACAATATGTCCGAAGCCGCCAACTGGAACAAAGACGCAGTACCCGGCATAACAGACAAGGTATTCTTCAATAACACAAATACGAAGAACGCTACGATAGACGGAAGTTTCACGGCACAGATCAATGAGATGCAGATAGGGTCAGGATACACCGGGACGGTAACGCAGAGTAACGGCCTCATCGTGAACGGTGACTACTATCAGTCAGGTACCGCTTTTACGGGCGGTACGACACTTACCGTAAACGGCAACTTCACTCTTGCCGGCGGCACATTCACGGCTCCGGCCAGTCTGTATATATCAGGCAGCTTCGCGTGTACATCCGGCACATTTGCTAATAATTCCGGAACGGTCACATTCAACGGCACCGGAACAAAGACGATCAGATCCAACAACCAGCAATTCTATAACGTTATATTCAACGGCACAGGTAGCACGTGGACCCTGCAAGACCACTTCACACAGAATGCTGTCGGGACAAGAACATTCACTGCTGGAATACTTGACCTGAACGGATACAATTATACAGCAACAAAATACCAGACGACCACGCTTGGTAATGGATTTGTTTTACATCTTAGGTCAGGCATCACAAATCTCGGTTTTTATCAGCTTGTCGTACCTACCGGTGCGACCGTCACAATATCTACCGGGACGCTTTACACCGGAGAGCTCATTGTTTCAGGCACCGGAACATTCACCTGCACTGGTGCCGCTACGATCTATAATGACTATGGCATCACCATCACAAGCCCTAATTGGGATCCGGGAACATCTACCATTTATTTCTATGCGGATAATATCAATGCCAATATAACACAGCCGCTCTATAATTTTGCTCTCGGCATGGCGAGTTCCAACTATTCACCCAATTTTACCTTACTATCCGATCTTACGGTCCGGAACGATTTTACTATATATGCAGGCACCGGCGGAACAAAAACATTTAACGCCGGGAACCATACCATATCGGTAGGCGGTAACTGGACAAATGGCGGCACTTTTAACGCCGGTACATCATCTGTGGCATTCAACTCCTCCTCAACGGGCAGGAGCATTACGAGCGGCACGTCCCATTTCTACGGCGTCACATTTAATAACGCCGGTGGCGGATGGACGCTTCAGGATGCGCTAACATGCACGAATATTACTCTGACGAACGGAAACCTTATAGATAATGCCAAGATCGTGACCGTGAACGGCAATATATCGATATCAAATACCGCAGGGCTTCTCACTTCTACGGGAACATGGATACAGGGAGCGAACGGCAACGTCTCCAATCCTCACGTCAATAATTTGTTCAAGGTTTTCCAGGTCTCTTCCGGATTCACCTCGACAACGACCGGTAATGTATGGGCCAAAAAACTGGTTCTCCAGGCAAACTCTGTAATGGATAGCTCTATATTTGGGACGTATCTATACTTTCCGACCGTAAACGATTTTGTGGACATTGATGGTACCGCGAATTTTATAGGCACTCTAGTGGTTGACTCAGCCGCAGGCAGGACGCAGAAAGCCATATATGCGCCCAATATGTCACTGTCAGTTACTGCGGGAAGCGGCGGAATTGGAACGGTCACTATGACAGGAGACTGGACGGTTGCGAATCTCCTAATATGGGGCAACGTGAATGAGGCGGATGATACTCCGGGGTGCACTCTCGATACGAACGGATATAATATAGTATCAGGCGGATACGTCAAGGCAGGGTTATCGTCAGGGGCTTTAAAATATAAAGGAAAGATACTGTTCAAGAACGGAACTCACACAATAGGCGGCGACTTAAGCGCTTCGAGCACGACCGCGTCATGGGCTTATTTTGACATGGGCTCATCAAATATATCTATAGGAGGCAATATCGATCTTACGCGCTGTACAGTCACTCCCGGCAACTCTACCGTCATCTTCACTGCCGCCGATTCAAACAACACCATCACCTCCGCCGGTCAAAGTTTCAATAACATGCAATTTAATAACGCCTCAGGCACATGGACCATTCTTGACACCTTAACAGCCGCCGGGAATTTTACAGTAACAAATTCCTCTACTTCCGGTAACGGAGTAGACCTCAACGGTAAAATCGTCAATGTAAGCGGCAACTTCGTCATCAACGGCGGAAAGGTCACGGCAGGAGCTTCTACGATCACGGTAGGAGGCAATTTTACACGCACAGCCGGAACCTTTACATACGGCACTTCAACTCTGGATCTTACGGGATCGACACCCACATATAATTGTACTAACGGCGTATATAATGTGAGATTCACTACACCGGGACAGACTGTAACACTGGCAAGCACCATATATGTTTATGGTACGCTAACGATCGGAAGCGTTTCGGGCAATAAAGTAAGCACGTCCGGAGGGGCGATCTACTTATATAACACCGTCTCTCCGCTCGTATTCAACCGCGAACATGACGTTGGTTATAACATAACCACTTCCACGACAGGTTATTATCAGTCAGGGAACACTCCCGTCACAAGCGGAACATACGGCAATCTTAATATTGTCCCGTCTGGCGCCTGGACCATGACAATGCAGGGACCTGTAACCGCTAATATCATCACTTTAGGAGCAGTTTACTCGCTGGGTACCCTTGACACAGGCGGTTATTCTTTGACATGCACCGGGTTAACACTGGGCGGTCCTCCGATCATTTTTTCTAAATTTGTGGCTAATGGTTCCGTAATAACCGTAAATGGTAATGTGTCTGTATACGGTTCATATGTTGGCAATAACATAGATGCCGGCAGCTCAACTTGGTACGTTTCGGGTAACTGGTCTTTCTATAGCAGCGGCACTTTTACGGCCGGAAATTCTACCGTTAATTTTACCGCTTCAACAACAGGAAAAACTATTACAAGTACCTCCCCATTCTACAACGTCATCTTCGATTCTTCGAACGGCAGCGGCGCCTGGACGCTCTCGAGCGACCTTACAGCAACTAACTTAACTTTAGTGGACGGCAACCTCTCCGACGGAGGTATGACAGTAACGGTGAACGGCAACATATCTATAGCCAATACGCCGAATATACTCACATCTACCGGCTCATGGATACAGGGAACGAACGGCAACATATCTAACCCGGATGGAACAAATCTATTCGCGAGCCTTACCCTAGCCGGTCCCGGCAAGGTATCAACATTAACGGACGCAATATGGACTAGGATATTTATATGTACGGGCGGAACTCTCCAGGGAGATAACTCTCTTAATGTATACTACTTCGGTAACAATGCCATACAGATATCCGGCTCTCCCACCCTGAACGGCGATAT
>JBAYFK010000079.1:0-7483 GCA_041667225.1 Candidatus Omnitrophota bacterium | reverse complement strand
TATATGCTGTGGGTCATGTACGATTTATACGTGAAGTTCTCGTTCAGCGCATAGCTGGTATCGTACAGGTACGTGTAGTTCCCGTCACCGTCGAACGTCGCGTTCCTGGACGAGTAGCTTACCGTGTTGCTGGATTCTGTCGTCCTGTTCCAGCTGCTCTCACTCGTCCTGCGCCATCCGGATTCGTCATACTCGGTTTGCGAGCTCGACTCGTACCGCTGGCCGCTGTAACTATCGGTGGATATGGAGTGGTTATATCTCGTCTTGCTATTACCATCGTCCCAATAGTTATTGCGCCATTCGCTCAGATATGTAATGGTGCCGTCTTCATCATAAGAGGCGTACCTGCTGCCGTTCTCAATAAGGCCGCCGGCTTCGTTATAGACGCTCTTCTGATGAGAGTCGCTTGTAAGATTTCCTGTAGTATCATAGTTACTGCTATTATATTCATCCAGCTTCTTCCCCATCCAATCCGTATAGACGTAATGGTTCATCCAATTCGCATAAGAGCCGTCGTCGTTCAGCCTGTAACTATTTTCGTTCAGGCTTACATAATTCCCGGAGGCATTGTAAACGGCATTCTTATACTGATATTCTACGGTCCTACCGTCTTTTACAACCGTATTCAACAGATATTCGCTGGCCATCCTGTACCCTGTCTCATCATATTCGACCGTATGCGTATAATCTGTCTTACGGCCGCTATACTCGTAAATGTCGTGGTCCATCCTGCTCTTCATAATGCCAGCGTCGGTATAACGGTAGCGGTATTCATTCAGATATGTAGTCGTCCAGCCATTGTCGTATTCGGCGTATTTGTACGCGTTATCGATGATCACGCCCGCCTCATTCCATGCGATATCCTTCTTCTCTTCGCTCTCCATCATACCGTTATCGCCGTACGACTTGCTATGGTTACTGTAGACGGACATCTCACCGTCACCAAAATATTCGATAGATTTATCGGTAACGTCCTTCAGGACACCATCGACCGCATATTCATATTTACTCTTGAAACTTACAGGGAACTTGCCGCCGGCGTCGAAGACCCTTTCCCAGGTAGTTTTTTGTGTATTCGTTACCGTCTTACCGGAATAATAGTCATACCACGAATAGGAACCCACCGTTTCTCCGGTCTGTTTTACCCTCATACCGTCTATGGCAAGTTTCACCTCGTAATTCGACTCATTCCAGTAATCGCTAAGATCGACCACCTCTTTAAGGTCGAGCATCTCTACGGTGACATCTCCGTAGTTATAATCGAACTTGGTGATATTGTTCGCTTTTGTTCCCACGTAATAAGTGACCGACCGCGTATAGGAATACCCGTATTCCCGAGCTTCCTTGAGAGTGATATCCGCCTTCACTTCATACAGGCCGTTACCCATATCGGATATGCTCTTGATATTTACGTTTTCGCACTCGATCCTGTAATAGGTATCGCCCTCATAAGTGCCGGCTTCGATGTTGAAATTCCAGTCGCGCGCCAGGGCATCGGCTATGACCCTGTCTTTAGCGGCCTGCTGATCCGGCGCCGCTATTATCACCTCTCCGGTACCTATATTGACGCTGACATCGTAAAGGTTCCCGTTATGCTTCAGGACGAACTTCATCGTACCATCGGCTTCTACGGAATATTTTGAAACGTTTATATTGTCTTTATTGACGTTCAGCGTTCCGGCAAGGTACGTGAGTGCCGCGCCGTATATGTCTTTACCCGAATTATTATAGATAGCCTTCAACTTGAAATCGGCTATGTGGTAAGTACCCGTGTTATAGTCATATTCCGTATTGAAGCCATAATTCATCCTGAATCCGGCGGCGGACGCTTCAACTGATCCCCAATCTACATACTTGATGGCTATATCTTCGACCGCTACATTCAGGTTGGCGATCATATCGCTCTTCGCTGCAAGGATCGGCTCCAGCGTTTGCGGATCGATGCCTGCATCCAAAGTGTCAACATTATAGACACCGTATATCCATGTCCAATAACCGTCCATGTTCACATAGCCTTGCCACGCGACAGTTCCGGCTGTTTTATCATAGAAAGAGCTGTAGTAATCGAGATCAAGGAATAGATCCTCCTTGTCACAGTTGAACAGCCCTGTAAGCGCATCTTCGATCTTGCCCGGATAATTGCCTGTTGTATCCGTAACGCTGGTTGACTGGACATAGAAATAATTGTAATACTTGATAACTTCGATCGTGAAATCAAAATTATCCACTCTGACAAGAACGCTGAAATTGCCATTGTCGAGCTTCGACACTTCCACCAGCTCAATGTAATCCTCTATATTGCCCCAGCCTTCGTCCGCGTCATATACGAGATTGTCGACATGCTCCCTGGCCTCTTTTATGACCGCTATATATTCCTCTATATCTACGCGTGCGATCTCATTATCATCATTGTTGACCAGGCCGTCTCCGTTGCGGTCAAGCATTGCCTTGGTTCCCGAAGGGACGTACGCTATATATTTTAACGTGAGTATATAACCATCCTTAGCCATAGCGACATCATTTATGTCTATCACGCCGTCTTTATTCACATCTATCGGATCGGCGCTCAAGAGTTCCGCAAATTCTTTTATCTTGCCTATATCCTCTACTATCTTCGATATCTGGCCCGCCACGATAGCGCTGTCCGCTGCCGTTATTGCGCCGTCCTTATCCTGATCGAGCGCGGCAAATGTATCGGCCGGCAGATGCGCTGCATGCTTTACAGCCAGTACATAGTTACTTACGGCAAGGTCGAGATCCGCCTGGTCTATTACGCCGTCCTGGTTCACATCGCGGGATATAAGTGCGGCGGCTTCGATCAATGAGATGAGCGCGGAATAGTCTTTACGGTCAATAAGACCGTCGCCGTTAACATCGTCAGCGGTCTCAAAAGACCATTCGAGGGCCTCCAGATCCGTATTATCCACTACGCCGTCCTGGTTCACATCTACCTGCCATTCGTACATGGAATACAGTTCGTTCAAGTCGTTGTAATCGATGACGCCGTCCTGATTGATGTCAAGGCGCTGAGCTTCTTCAGGAGAGATAATATACTTTAATGTGACTACGCCGTCTTTGATCGTTATTGCGTACTTTGCGCCGTCCAGTTCGATAGTATTGTCGGGTAAACTCGTCGCGGTATCGCCGTAATAAATATCCGTCATCGTCAACGTGCCGTCCTCGTTCTTCGTTATCCTGTAATACCCTCCGTACACATAGATCTGGGTATTGTCGTTATATGACGTATATGTCGAAGCGAGTTTATATCTTGCGTCGTTCAAATAGTAGTAATCACCATAATCATATATACCATCCTGGTTCAGGTCCAGAGAGCCGTCGAGTGTCCTTCCCAGGGACGCAATGTCAGCAGCGTCAACTACGCCGTCTTTATTTATATCGACCATGAATATCAATGCCTCATCCATGATCGCCAGATCAGCCGCATCTACTTTACTGTCGCCATTGAGGTCGAACCTCAGATCAACGCCTATATTCAAGATCTTCGCGAACTCGACCAATTTATCAACATCCATTATCATTGTGCCGTAGAGAACGACATCGTCGGACGTCAATCTGCCGTCAAGGTTCAGGTCCAGCTTCGCCCCTGCCTCAGGCGTAAGATAGCCAAGGAGCCTTGGATTACCGCTTATGAGCCATTTCATCAATCCGTAATCTCCCGCTTCCGTCAATTTGCCGTCGCCGTTAAAATCTAGGTTGAACGACGCACTGTTAACACGGTCCGTGACCTCTTTTACGTACGCCTTGACTATATTAGCCGTACTGACCGTATAGACGCCGCTAAAACGCTGGAGTTCATTTCCATATTCATCAATTACATGGGTATATGACACATAACCGTTGGTGACATCATACTTGAGGGTAAGATTGATACCACTCATATCTATAGACCCTGTCTGAGCGGTCAGCCTTCCCGTCGCGTCAAATACGCAGTTCGTCACATATGTCGCCAAAGTTATGCCGTTATTACCAAACACATTGCCCGTAGTATCCCTCTTGTCTATTATGCCGCTATCCGTATAATGAGTGACTGTCGTGACGGATTCGGTCGCTATGCCATTCGAGTCAAAACGCGAATAAATGTACGTATACTCTTTCACTCTGCCGGTTGAATTGTACTTATACGCATATGCGCTCCTAGAGTTCATCTTGCCGTTAACCATTATAGCGCTGGAACCGCCGCTCGATGAGATCAGGTAAGTCACCGGATCATAAACCGAATAATAGCTGCTGATATAGGTTATGGACCCGTAAATGTTATTTGAATCACTGCGGCTGGACAGGACTCTGCCTGTAGAGCCGTACAGGGTCTCCGAATTTGAATACCCTATCTTATTGCCGGCAGCATCGTATCTTGACGAGTTGTAGGTATAGCTGCTTATGATGCCGTTGGTGTATTTATACTTGGTCGAACTTTCTGTCGTAACTTTTCCATTGACGTAAGTAGCGCTCGAACTTCCCGACGACGCTATCTTATAAGTGACCGGATCGTAAATCGTCTCGGACGTGCTGACGTATGTGGCGGTACCGGATACCGTCGTGGATTCGCTGCGGCTCGACAGGACTCTGCCGGTCGCGCTGTACAGCGTCTCCTGCTTGGAAGACGCTGTCTGTTTGCCTGTTGCATCATATCTTACCGTGCTGTAGCTGTAGCTTTTGATGATGCCATTGCTGTATTCGTACTTGTACGAGCTCGTATAGTTCAATATCCCGTTTATATACGTTGTGCTGGTGCTCATAGTAGACATTACTTTAAATGTCGCGGGATCGTACTTTGTCTGAGATGTGCTGACATATGTAGTAGTATTATATATACTCTTATATTCGCTGTTGTACTCGATGGCTCTTCCGAGCGAACCATATGTCGTTACCTGTTTATTCGAGTATGTAACTACACCGTTCGTCTTGCTCTCTGATGTAGATGTATATTTCGTTGGATACTTGCCATCGTCATCATAAGTTCTTTCCCATGTATTGGCAGTCTCATATACGGTGGTACCGTAAGTAGACTTGCTCACGGAAGAACCTACTTCGTTCGTGCGCACGCCGTCAGAACCCAATGATACCGTAGCTGTCGAATCGAAAGAATAGGACTGGGTCTGGTAATGGGTGGTCTTTACCTCTCTGTCAGAAAACAGTTCAACCTTCACGGCGCTGTATTGATTATTCGGGGCATACACAAATTTCACTACTTTACCGGTAGCGGCATTTACAGAATATTCCACATCCTGGGTGAAAGTATAGCTGTAAGTCGAAGTACCGTATGTGTAGGTAGTGGTAAGCGTCATCTTCGCTTTGACCGTATACAGGCCGTCACCGGCGCTGGCGACAGAACCGATATCGATCTTACTGCATGCTGTTGGGGAATAGTTGCTTCCGTAGCTGGAAAGGTTCCAGTCGCGGGAGAGGGCGTCATTCGTTGCGAGCTCTTTCGCAACGTCAACATCAGTAGCATCCGCAATACTGACCGATACTACCATAAAGAGCGATACGCAAATACCGCATATCAATGAATACAAACTCCTTCTAAAACTTGAAAAGGTTTTTGTTTTCATGGCGCCATCCCCCATTTTACTGTTTTTAAAAGCGTTTATAAAGTTTTCAAAAAAAATAGTCCATCTCACTCCAATTTTAAGTATACATTGAGTGGCCTAACAAGTCAAACCAAAAAAGCTCACTTTTTTATTAACTAACTTAGATTAAAAGTAATTATTAAATATATCGACGAGCTTAGTGGAAATATTTTGGACGAGATTCTTATGATGCAGGATCTTCTTTCTATAAACGTCTTCGCCGTATCTAACTAAACCTATCGCGGTGGTGAGTCTCATACTATCAATACTTGATATATCCCCTTTTACATCTCTTGCTATACCTACTTTAATAGAAGCAGATAATTTAGCTTCTAATATTTCAATCGCAACATCAGAGAAAGCTATGCCGCCTGTTAAGATAATAAATACTTTCTTCGCTATTTTCTTCTCGAATTTTTCTGCTATTAACGAGACCTTGTTTATAAGTCCATTAAACTCCGGATCATCTTTAAGATCATTTCTAAAATCCTGCATTCCAATAGGTATGACTGCCATGTCGTTAAGAACGCCTCCATAGAACATTGAAGCCACCGTTAAAGATGAGCCGACGTCGAGTATGATCGCGCCCTCTTCCTTCTCCGCCTCTGTTAAAATGCCCATACCATCAGCGATGCCCGTAAAGACGAGGCCCTTCACATCGTATCCCGCGTCATTTACACACTTATGGATATTCTGTATTTGATTTACATTAGCAGTTATAACATACATCTCACAGGCAAGCCTGGAAGCATAAAGACCTAATGGATTCTTTATGCTTGGCTGGTCATCTATAGAAAAACTGTGCACTATCTTATGTATAACGTCCCTGTCGAACGGAAGTTGTATCGTGCTGGCGACGTTGATACACCTATCTATATCGCCTCTCGTGACCTCACGGCCGCGCATCGACAATGGTATCATGCCTTTCGATCTTTCCGCAGATAATGTCTCACCGTTCATGTTCACATATATATTGCCCGGCCGCGCGCCGATCTTCTCCTTGAGCTTAGCCATGGTCTTTGATACGGAGTCGGCAGACTCGTTAAGATCCGTAAGCGCTCCCCTGGATACACCTCTCGACGGGAAACTGACCTGCGCACATACCCTGAACCCCATACCCCTGTCCACCTCAGCGGCTACTGCCGTGACCTTTGATGAACCTATATCTAAACCTGTTATCAGTGTCGTGTTTTTCATTTTGTCCCTATAGTAGCATCATGAAAACGTACGTCAATATATTTTATCTTATCCTTCATGAACCTGGAATCTTTTAAAGTGTTGCGTAAAAGCTCCAGCCGTTCCTTCAGATTCTCAAAACCTATCCTGATCTCCAGGCCGTCGTCCAGATAGAAGCGCATGTCATTTATATCGCTCGCATCTATCCTTATGAGGCGATGGCCAGCCATGAACTTCGCCCTTCTTATCTCTTTTAAAAGCTCTAAAGCCGCTTTCAGTTCTCTCGAATCTATCTTCCTGGTAGCCTTCCCTTCATACCTTATATCCACTCCGGATATGGAAGGCAATGCTCCTAGTGTAAGTGTGTCCGCATCGATAAGCAGATATCCGTCCTCATCGACCGGATAATAGCGCGCTGAACCCGCCAGCGCGATGGGCCGGCGGAAATTGAAAGATATGGTAAGTTTGTCGGGTAAGCTGCGCTTAACGGCCACATTCTTAGCGTCGGGATACCTTACAGCCAAATTCCTCGCTATTGAAGAGAGGCTTGTATCGAATATGTTCTTATTCTTATATGATCTCAAAAGCTCATTACCAAGCGATGTGGCTTCAAGCGTATTATCGCTCAGGCCCTTCATCTCTATATGCCTGACCTTAAAATAATCCGAACCGTGTATAAAGGATCTCGCGAGAAGAGCGGCCACTACGATGAATAT
>JBAYFK010000078.1:0-7486 GCA_041667225.1 Candidatus Omnitrophota bacterium | reverse complement strand
ATCTTTCCCTGAAGAGTCGCTGATGTTACGCCTACCTTCATGCACCACGGAGTATTGATGTTCGACATACAAACTACGCCGAGGGTGGATTTTCCGGTATGGTTTCCATCCGGCTTAATGATCGTGCCTGTTGAGGGATCAACATTCGTCCACACCAACGGTCCGCCAGTCGGATATACCATGCTGGTCGCGTCATTAAAGAATGATGCCGAGAATACGCTCGATACGCTGGCCGTAACCGTAGAGGTTACTGAACTATCGGCAGAATACGCATTCTGCGCTACCAGCATTACAGCAACTAAAAAACAGATCGCTATAAGCTTCTTAACCATCTGACACCTCCCCTTTTTTTACTAATTAAACTTTTATAAAAAGAAAGCCTGGTTGCCTTCTTCATCGGCAACCAGGCTATCTAAAATTTTAGATCCTTGGTTTTGTGTCTCCGCCTCGCGACGGATTTACCTTTTTCGATTGTACCAGTAGGATACCACACAATATACGACTTGTCAAGAAACAATAACTACCTTTTTTGAGCTCTAACTCATTTTTGTTTCAAAGCTTTTTCGAGCTGCTCTTTAGCGAACTCCAATTCTTTTTTCACGTCGGCGTTTTGCAGAACTATCTTCTGTATGGCGTCATCAATATATTTTGCCGTCGAGTCCCAGTTAGCTACCGACGGAGGGCCTTTAGAATCATCGGCCTGTTTTACAAGCACCTCTTTAAATTTCTTATCCATATCGAGCATGTCCCATGTCTTTTTGCTGGGAGGTAAATACGTATCCTGTTTCATCTGAGCGGACTTATAGAGCTTAAGTTGTGTTTCGGGACGATAAAAGAACTTTATAAATTTCCATGCAGCTTCTTTATTCTTAGATTGCTCGAATATCGCTATCACCCTTCCGCCGATAAATGCTGTGCTCTTCCCGGTCGGGCCTTTAGGCAATGTCGCTATTGCCCACTTGCCTGCTATCTCGGGAGCACTGAGCCTCAGATCGTCCAGCTTCCAGTTGCCTGATATCGCTATCGGAAAATCACCCGTCCTCAAGCCCTGTTCCAGAGGTATCTTCGTCTTTGGCACATTATACTTTGTGTAAAGGTCGGAGAAGAATATCATAGCCTTTACCGCTTCAGGCGTTGCTACCGTAGAACTTGTATAGTCTTTGTTATAATAATCGCCGCCCGCCTGCCATAAGAAAGATGAGTATCCGATCCAGCTCAGCGAACCCCAGTCGAATATCATGCCCTTACCGCTCTTATTAAGAGTGGCAAGAAGGGCTGTAAGCTCTTCCCATGTAGTAGGAGGATTCGGGATCATGTCACTCCTATAATACATTACATATTCCGACAGATCGAACGGGATACCGTATACTTTACCCTGATGATCGATAGAATTCCATAAACCCGTGAAGACGGATTCCTTTATGGCCTTAACCTCTTCAGGGTATGCCTGGTTCAGGTCAACGATCGCTCCAAAGCGCCCGAACTCAGTCCCCCACGTCAGCCCCATAGTGCCTATATCGGGAGCAACCCCTCCCGCTATTGATGTCAGATACTTAGAGTGGGCATCACCCCATGATATGGCATCGCACTTAACTCTGATCCCGCTCTCTTTATAAAATTCATCGGCAAGGTCTCTCATGGTCAGGGCCTGCCCCTCGGAACCGATGAGCCACATCGATATCTCTATACCGCCTTTTCCGGATACGGCTTTGGTATTATTCTGGCCGCAGCCTGAAATAAAAAGAAATCCCGTCAATATCAGCACCATGATCTTTTTCATATACCATCCTCTATATCTTGGCAAATACCTGCTGCATGATAAGCGCCGATGCTCCGCAGGCTATCGAATCTTCTCCGAGAAAGGTCGGACTCACCCTGGCAACCTTAAGAGACTCCTCATACGCCCATTTCTTTATACTGTTCCTGACAGATTCAAGGAATATATCCCCTGCGCTCTCGACGCCTCTGCCTATAACGACCGCGTCCGGGTTGAAGAGATTGATCATATACGCTATCTTCGCGCCGAGATATTCGCCTGCGTCGGTCAGCAGATCTCGAGCCACCTTATCGCCTGCCTTTGCAGCCTCTATCACATTATTGAACGTGATATTTGCCGCCTTGCCTCCGGCAGATTCCATGATCTTTGAAGGAGTGTTCTTATTCTTTTCGAAGAACGCTCTCGCACGGGAAGCTACGCCCAGGTCTATACCTCTGGACCTGAGGCAGCAGCCGTAATCATACGTTGCCCAGCAGTTACTTTCAGCGGACCCTTCCGGCGGAGGGTTTATATTCAGTTCGCCGGCGCTCTTCGAAGAACCATAATAGAGTTCCCCGTTGAGGATGAGGCCTAAGCTCGAATCGGAGCAAATATACAATATATTCTCGGCTTCTGTAGTAAGTCCTATTCCCATCCATTTTTCACCGAGCGCGCCGGCCGCAGCATCGTGTTCCACTTTAGTCGGAATCTCGAACTTCCTTTCGAGTACGGATTGAAGATTTGCATAGCTGAAGGTGCTCCCTTTTTCCACGGCATATCTGACGGTGCCTTTGTACCTGTCTAGCACACCCCAAATGCCTATGCCTATCCCCTTCATCTTATCCTTCTGTATCTTAGACTTATCCAGCACTTCCTGTGCAAGAAGGGTTATCTTATTGGTGAAGTCTTCCTGGGACTCTTCTTCTTTCTTTACTCTTGCCTTCGCTACAATTTTCCCGTATATGTCTACCAACACGGCTACTGCGTACGAATTTTCGGTGATATGAGGCGCCCCAAGGTCTATGCCTATGGCATACCCGTATCTTGGATTAAGCTCGAGAAGCTCCGGCCTTCTTCCTCCCGTCGACACATCAAGGCCTTTTTCGACAACGAGACCTTTTGAGATATAGTCATCCACATAATTCGATATGGTGACTATATTAAGGTGCGTGATCCTTGATATTTCCGCTCTCGACGCTTCTCTCGTCCTTCTTATGATGTCGAGAATAGCCAGATTCCTGCGCTCTTTTTCAGTAAAGCGGTCGCTTCTCAAAGCCCCTTCGCGTAAAGCCATAGATACCACCTTTTGGGTTGGCAATATATGCCCTCTACCAGCTTGACTCCAAATATATGACGCCGAACTGTTTTGCGCCTTTGAATCCGCCCTTCATAAGGGCCCAGTTCGAGATGTACCTGATCTTTGCCCATGTGAAGAATTTGCTTCTGGGCTCGAGCTTCAACATCGGCTTGAAATATTTATACAAGAAGAACAGAAAGAGCGCTCCCCATGTAGGCAGCCACGCTGTAATGTTCTGCGTTACTATGCTCTGTATCAGGTTTATTACGAACGCGAGCCCGAACACGTGCATGAAATGGTAATCGCCGATATAGATCATACCTCTTATCGGTGACGGTATGACGGCGAGCGTGATATATTTCGGTGTGTACTGGAGCTGTATCTCGATGACCTTCTTGGAATGTTTCAATACAGCGAGAGGATGGCCGAAACCATAGCCGAACAACTGTTTGCAATACGCCTGCAAAGTCACCCTGTGCATATGATCTACGATGGCTGAAGGCATATAATAAAGCTTGTAGCCTTTTCTGAGTATGCGCAGAGAGAAGTCGACGTCCTCACTCGTGATCTCATGCCAGAATTCCCTGCCGATGGCATCGGCCGCGGCTTTACTAACGGCAGCGTTCGCCGTAGCGAAGAAGGGGCTGTGCATATTGCCGTTCATTTCATGAGGGAGGTCCTGGGTCAACATAGGATAGTATCCTTCTTCCGTCAGAAGACATCTTCCGGAAACCGTCAGGAACTTGGTCTGTTCGCAATACGATTCAACTTCGTTATTCGGGTCGGTCCTCAAAGTGTGGATCTCGCCGCCTACCATGCCTATCTGCGGATCTTTGAAGAACGGCTCGAGCATCTTCTTTGCCCAATCTTTTCTGGGGGCGCAATCGCCGTCTGTAAAGAGTATGTAGTCGCCCTTTGCCATCTTGAGCGCGGCGTTCCTGGCTTCACCGGGTGACTTAGAGTTTGGCACTATCACGACCTTTATAAGATCGTACTTCTTCTGCCACTCTTTGAGAATGTCGATCGTCCTGTCCGTAGAACCGCCGTCGCCGAATACGATCTCCATCTTATCTTTGGGATAATCGATATCTAAAAGGAACTTCAGGTTCGTCTCGAGGGTCCTGTCAACATTCCTTATCGGGTTAATTATCGATATAAACGGTAATTCTTTCATTGCTGCTGCTCCTCCTATTTTTTTGTGGTCCTACGTTCTTGCGCTCTTGCGCTCCTGTGCACTTGTGCTCCACCTGCCCCATCAACACTTCTACTTTATGTATTCCTTTATCCTTGAATACCGGTACCTTGTTACCCTCCACTTTCTTTCCATCAACCATAAGGCTCTTGACGCCTTTGGAAACCCCCTTGGGGTTCTTCACTTCTATTTCATAAGTCGCGTGCCTGAATACCCTCTTTACAGTGAAACCTTTCCACTTCTTAGGTATGCACGGATCTATAATAAGCCCATCATAATCCGGCCTTACGCCGAGGATGTAAGAAGTTATCGCGACGAGGTTCCATGCCGCGCTTCCGGTAAGCCATGAATTCCTGCCCCGTCCGAACGCCGGATGCGCCTCACCCGCGAGATACTGCGCATACACATAAGGCTCGGTCTTGTGTATGTCGGCAATATCGTTCCTGAATGCGGGGGCTATCTTCTTATAATATTCGAAGGCCTGGTCTCCCCTGCCGAGCATCGTTTCGGCTATCATGCCCCACGGGTTCGCGTGGCAGAATATACCGCCGTTCTCTTTGAGACCCGGAGCGAACGTGCCGACCGCTCCGATCTTTGTATCGTAGGACGTGTAGGGCGGCGCTATAAGCATTATCCCGTGCTTTGAATCGAGATGCTTCTTCACCATGTCCATGCACTTGACCGATCTTTTATCATCGGCAATACCTGCCATTACGGCCCATGCCTGGGTCAGGAGATCTATCCTGCCCTCCGTATTCGTCGAAGACCCAACGGGATTTCCGTCGTCATCATATGCCCTTACATACCAGTCGCCGTCCCATGCGGTCTTGTTTATTCTATTCTTCATTTCGTCAGCAAGCGCGCTGTATCTGCCGGCATCATCGCTCTTTGCCTGAAGCTTCGCAATATCTGCAAGCTCTTTGGCGGCAAGCACCAGGAACTGCGCTACCCATACGCTCTCGGCCGCTTTATTTTTACCCATCAGGTTAAGACAGTCATTCCAATCGGCAAAACCTATGAGAGGAAATCCGTGGGGGCCGGCCTGGCTTGCTACATAATCTACCGCTCTCTTAAGATGTTCATAGACCGTCGCTGTACCTGAATCGGTAAATTTCACGTTCTCGTTCAGGAAGGCTGTGTCGCCCGTCTCTTTGATATATCCGGACACGGAGACCAAAAGCCATAAAGGATCGTCCGAATATCCGCCCTTCTCGCCCTTTTTGGTCAAAGGAAAGAATTGGTGGTACGTCGAACCGTTCTCGAACTGGTTCTCGAGAAGCTCGCATATCCTAGTCTTCACCCTGTCGGGAATAGTATGCACTACCCCGAGCGTGTCCTGATTAGAATCGCGGAACCCCATACCCCTGCCGATACCCGATTCATAATATGACGCCGAACGCGACCAGTTAAAGGTAGTCCTGCACTGGTACTGGTTCCAAGTGTTCACCATCAGGTTCACGTTCTCATCGGGTGTCGCTACTACATAATTCTCGAAATATTTGTTCCAATATTCCTTAAGCCTCGCGAGTTCATCTCTAGCGTTCTCCGGGAGCCTGTACTTGGCTATGAACTCATCGGCCTCTTTTTTGTCGTCGCTCGCGCCGAGTATAAATGTGACGGTCTTTTCTTCTCCGGGTTTCAGTTTTATCTTGTTCCAGACGGACGCTATCGGGTTGCCTCCCGAGTTAACGGAGTTGAAAGACTTGCCCCTGGTAACTGCCAGAGGATTTGACTCTGAATTACAGTTGCCTAAAAAAGCCTCTCTATCGGAATCAAAACCTTTTATCTTTTCACTCGATGCGAAATAGGCAAAATCATTTCTACCAACGTTCGGAAAATAACCGGTAAGGTGATATATGCCGTCCTTCTCACAGAGCGCCTTCGATATATTGAGCGTATACTGGAAGTCCGTCATATCCATGATCGCCTGCCAAAGACAGAATTCCAGGTATGTGAATATGGAAAGGTCCCTGGCCTTCCTGGAATTATTTTTGACGGTGAATACCCACGCCTCCAGGTTCTCTTTAAGCGGAACGAAGAATGTCGTCTCTGTGGCGATGCCGTCGTATTCGCTCTTTATGGATGTATAGCTCATCCCGTGCCTGCACTCATACGACTGGCCTTTACCGCTCTTCCCGGCCAAAGGCTTCATCACTGGCTGCCACGTCGCTGACCAGTAATCCTCTTTATCGTTATCCCTTACATATATATACCTGCCGGGCCTGTCGCCGGGAACGTTATTATATCTGTATCGGGATATTCTTTTATCTTTGGGATCTTTGTGGAAACTATACCCGCCGGCCGTGTTCGAGATGAGCGCGCAATATTCATCGCTTCCAAGATAGTTTATCCATGCTGTGGGCGTATCCGGGCGCGTTATTACATACTCCCTGGTCTTCTTATCAAAGTATCCGTATTTCATCTATTTCGCCTGTTAATCAGACAACCTTATATTGTCTATATAGATAGGGCCCTTATACTGTACATTGCCGTTCGACTCTACACGTATACCGATCTTCTTCACGTCACTCCTGAAGCTATCGGTTATGAAGCTTTTCCAGTTAAGGCTATCGGCCGAGAGGTCCACTTTAAGCACTGTCCATTCACCCGGAGTGAGCATGATCGATTTATTCATCTCCGTCCACTTCCATTCATCCCCTACAGTAAGGATGATCCGGGCGCGTAAGCCGCGGGGAGCTTCTTTTGGAAGGAATACATCCGCGGTAAGATATTTGAAAGGGCTCCAATCGGTAACGTCAACGACGCGCTCGACATAAGCGCCCTTCCATCCGGGTTCATTCGGGAAATCTACGGATGCCTCCAAGGCATATTTACCGGCGCTGGCCTGGAACTCGGAGATGCCTATCTCCTGGACTACGTGATCCTTCTTGCCTATCGCCCAGTCCGGCACTTCCCATCCCTGGGGGTCTTTTTCAAAACTGAAGAGTAGGATCTCTCTTGAGAATGAGAGATTCGGCATGACTATCAAGGCCGCAATAGTTGCTAAAAGAATTAAAAAAATGTTTAATATGCGCATAAAATTTTTAGTACTTTTTCTTGGCCGGGGCGGATCCCGTATACCATTTTTTAACCACATCTTCGGCAGGCTTGTTCTGAAGGCTGAATCCCCTGTTCTGGGCACCGCCGAACCTGACATCCGTGCCCCACCTCCACCAGTATACTCCGTAGAACCAGTCCTTATCCCATAGTAATTCGAAAACTGCGCGGTAGCAATCGGCCT
>JBAYFK010000077.1:0-7488 GCA_041667225.1 Candidatus Omnitrophota bacterium | reverse complement strand
GGAGGCGGAGGCCAGCCTTACGCAGGAGGTAATTCACTTCCTCTCGACGAAGAAACCCTGAAAAAACGCGCCAAAGCGTTATATGATATCGACCGGCATAATACGATACGCCGGGCGCATAATAACCCCGATGTGCGGAGGCTCTATAAGGATTTTCTCGGAGCGCCTCTTGGAAAGAAGTCGCACGAACTTTTACATACTCATTATGAGGCTAAATTCCCGCGCGGTATTGTGCCGCAGGAATTAACGTCCCGCTAATCTATATTTTCGGAGGATTCGAGATATGTTAACCGCTGTTAAGGCCGGCGATCCGCGATCGGCCGAATTAAAAATGTTCATGGACGGCGTTAAGAACGCGCCGCGCTCGGAATCGAACCTTATCGCCATTCTTCATAAAGTGCAGGAGCTTTATGGATACCTGGATAGAGAGATTATGGATGAGGTAGCCGTAGCCATGAATATCCCGACTGCGCATATTTGGGGCGTAGCGACCTTTTATCACTATTTCAAACTGAAAAAACCCGGGAAGCACGTGATCTCAATATGCCTGGGAACCGCCTGCTATATAAAAGGCGCAGGGGATATACTGGAAAAACTGAAGGAAGAGCTGAAGACAGATATCGGGGGTATGAGCCCGGACGGGTTGTTCAGCCTGGAAGAGGCGCGCTGCCTGGGAGCCTGCGGCCTAGCGCCGGTCATCATGATCGACGGTAAAATATACGGCTCTCTCACTCCAAAGAAAGTTTCCGAGATATTGCAGGAGTATCGTAAACGTTCAGAGGGATAGAATATGAAACATATCAATGAATCCGTGATACATGATCTGATAGATAGCGCTAAAAGAACGGGTAAGACGGAAATAGACGCTATTCTCGCCAAATCTTGTTCGCTTCAGAGGTTGTCGCTCAAAGATACGGCCGCGCTTTTAACTGTACAGGACAGGCCTTTGCTTGAAAAGATATTCAAGGCGGCATTCTATGTGAAGGAGAAGATCTACGGCAGGCGCGTAGTCTTATTCGCCCCTCTTTATATCAGTAATATCTGTAAAAACAGATGTTTGTATTGCGCTTTCAGGTCGGATAACAAGTTAACGAAACGCCGCTCTCTCAGCATAGGCCAGATACGGCAGCAGGTGCGCTGGCTTCTGGAGCGTGGTCATAAACGTATACTTATGGTAGCCGGAGAATCCGAAGGCGGCGTAGACCACTATGTCGAAGCTATCCGCGCGATCTATGAAGAGAAGGTAGGCCCGCATGCGATAAAGAGGGTAAATATAAACTGCGCTCCACTCGATGTGAACGAATTCAAGAAATTGAAAGACGCCGGTATCGGTACGTACCAGTTATTCCAGGAGACTTACCACGACGCGACATACCGACGAGTGCATACCGCAGGCCCGAAGAGCGACCCCGACAACCGTATAGACGCCGTCGATCGCGCTTTAAAGGCCGGTATAGATGACATAGGTATGGGAGTGCTCTATGGGTTGTATGATCACAGATTTGAAACGCTTGCGATGCTCTCTCACATCGAATATCTCGAGAAGAATTTTGGGCTCGGGCCGCACACCATATCTGTACCGAGGATAGAGCCGGCGCAAGGTACGGATTTTAAGATCCCCCACCCCGTATCCGATGATGAGTTCAGGAAAGTGGTCGCGGTCTTAAGGTTATCCGTGCCTTATACGGGGATGATACTCTCGACCCGTGAGAGCGCGGATATTCGTGATGAGCTTTGTGGTTTCGGTATTTCGCAGATAAGCGCCGAGTCAAGGACCGCTCCAGGCGGATATTCATCGGAAGACAATAACGCCGACAGCGATGTGCAGTTCTGTATAGGCGATCAGCGCAATCTTGACGAAGTGATCGGCGCTCTCATCAAAAAAGATTTTATTCCCAGCTTTTGCGCCGCATGCTACCGTAGGGAACGCACGGGAAGCTCTTTTATGGAGCTGGCAAAGCCGGGCCTCATCAAGGATAAGTGCAGTTTTAACGCTCTGGTGACCTTAAAAGAATATCTCGACGATTTCGCTTCGGCCGGCGTAAAAGAAGCAGGTTACGGATTGATAACTAAAGAGCGTGTTAGGATGGATGAACGAGTGCAGTCTCAGCTGGGCGTTTTTTTTGACGATATAGATCATGGGATCAGGGACGCTTATGTTTAATAATGTAATGACGCTTGAAGAAATTATCGAAAAGGTGTATCAGGACCCGGAAAATAGTTATAGTGAGATCGCTGAGCTTCTTATGCTTCAGGACCGCTCGGAGATCGAGCGTCTCTTTTCGTTCGCCGATAGTGTAAGACAAGAATTCATGGGCAGCGGGGTCTTGCTGAGGGGAATAGTCGAATTCTCGAACCGTTGTTCAAACAGCTGTTTCTATTGCGGCCTCAACAAGGATAATAAGAATATCGCCCGCTACAGCATGAGCGCCGATGAAGTACTCGACGCCGTTGGTGAAATGCACTCCATGAAGATAAGGACGGTCGTTTTGCAGTCGGGTGAGGATAGAGAGCTTGATCCTATCTGGCTCGCCGGACTGATCAAAGATATCAAGAAGAGGTTCGGTCTGGCCGTCACCGTTTCCGTGGGGGAAAAGTCCCATGAAGAATATAAATTATGGCGTGAAGCGGGCGCGGACAGGTATCTTCTCAAAGTCGAAACTACGGACCCTAAAGTATATTCAGATTCGCATGCGATGCGGAAGCTGGGATCGCGCATGAAATGTCTCGACGATCTTTCCGGGCTCGGATACCAGACCGGCTCAGGTCTTCTGATAGGTTTAAGAGGACAGGCGATCGAGTCTATAGTAAAAGATATCCTTTATCTTAAAGAAAAAGATTTCGATATGATCGGCATAGGGCCGTTCATATCGCACGGAGACACTCCTTTTGCGCTCGACAGGGCGGGAGACGTGGAGCTGACTTTAAAGACTCTGGCCGTAACCCGCATAGTCACCAGGAATGCGCATATGCCGGCTACGACCGCCATAGGCTCATCCGGAGGGGATCACAGGGTAAAGGCGCTTAAAGCGGGCGCCAATGTGCTCATGCCGAATTTTACCCCGAGCCGTTATAAGAGATTGTATTCAATATATCCGGGCAAGGCCTGCATAACGGAGCGGACGGATAACTGTATCTCATGCATGCGCGGTAAAGCAGGGTCCATAGGACGCTTTGTAGACTATTCAGTAGGGCACTCTATCAAGAAGAACCGCATATTCAATATGGAAGGAGCAATATATGAATAAGACGCCTTTAAGCAACAGGATGCACATAGGGATATTCGGCAGAAGGAACGCCGGCAAGTCGACCCTTATCAACGCGATAACCGGACAAGAGATAGCGATAGTTTCCGAGATACCGGGCACGACGACCGACCCGGTATATAAAGCGATGGAGATCCATGATATCGGTCCCGTCGTAATGATAGATACCGGCGGTATCGACGATGACGGGCCCATAGGCCGCATGAGGGTTGAAAAGGCTTACAAGATACTGAATAAAACGGATGTTGCGCTCCTCGTTGTAGATAGAGCCATGGGTTTCGGCGATCATGAAGAGTACCTGCTTACAGAGATGAAGACCCGGAGGATACCCTTTATAATCGTAATAAACAAAGAAGATATTGCCGCTCCTCTGGGCGATCTTGAGGATATTTGCAGGAATAAAAAATATACTTATGTGAAAGTGAGCGCGCTCAATAAGACGGGCATTCCGGAGCTCAGGAAAAAGATAGTCGATCTTTGCCCCGATGATTTTGAACGTAAGATGATATTGAAGGATATCCTCGAGCCTTCCGACGTCGTGGTGCTGGTTGCGCCATTGGACATAGAAGCGCCTAAGGGAAGGCTCAAACTTCCGCAGGTCCAGACCATAAGGGATATCCTCGACAGCGATTGCACAACGATCGTCCTTAAGGAGAACGAACTTGAAGGTATGCTCGCAAATTTGAAAGCCAGGCCCAAGCTTGTGATCGCCGAATCTCAGGTCTTCGCCAAGGTCAACGCGATGCTTCCGGCCGATATACTCCTCACCTCTTTCTCGGCGCTTTATGCCAGATATAAAGGGGACCTCGAGACTCTCGCCGAAGGAGTAAAGAGCGTAGAGAGCCTTAAACCAGGGGATAAAGTGCTGATCGCGGAGGCTTGCACCCATCATCCGATAGGCGATGATATCGGCAGGGTCGTCATACCAAACCTCCTCAACGCGAGATTCGAAGGCGCCGGGGAAAAACTCAATATAGATTATTGCGCCGGATATGACTTTCCACAGAACGTCAAAGATTATAAGCTTGTCATCCACTGCGGTGGCTGCATGCTTAACAGGCGTGAGATGATATACCGTATAAATACCGCCAAAAATGCGGGCGTCCCGATAACCAATTACGGTCTCGTCATCGCTTACGCTTCAGGCATACTTGACCGTATCGTTCGGCCGTTCGGCATAAATGCCGAAATGAAATTTCTTGATATGCCGGTATAATGCGGCTATAATACGGGAAAATGAATATATTCACCTCATTTATTTTGGGTGTCGTAGAAGGCATATCGGAATTCCTTCCAATATCGTCTACCGGACACCTTATCCTCACAACCCGACTTCTCGGCATTCCCAGCACAGAATTCGTCAAGACATTCGAGATCGCGATACAACTTGGAGCGATCCTCTCCGTTGTCGTATTGTATTGGAAAAGATTTTTATTAAATTTCGCGGTTATGAAAAAAGTATGCGCCGCATTCATTCCGACTGCGGTGATCGGCCTTCTATTATATAAGGTCATCAAGAAATACCTTCTCGGTAATAGCGATGTCGTCATCTGGGCGCTTTTTCTCGGCGGGATATTTCTGATCATCTTCGAATTGTTCCATCGTGAAAAAGAGGGCGCGGTAAAAGATACGGCCCTCATATCCTATAAGCAGGCGCTCTTGATAGGGGTCTTCCAGGCCATTTCGGTGATCCCGGGCGTATCGAGATCCGCGGCTACGATCATAGGAGGGCTCGCGCTGGGCCTCGGCAGGGATGTTATCGTCGAATTCTCTTTTTTATTGGCCGTTCCGACGATGCTTGCCGCCACATTGCTGGACCTTTATAAGACGGCAGGCGCATTTACACAGGACCAGTTCGTATTCCTGGGGATCGGGTTCATCACATCTTTCGCGGTAGCTATTCTGGCGATAAAATTCCTGATAAGCTTTATAAAGAACCACAGTTTTATTTCGTTCGGGGTATACCGGATATTGATCGCCGTATTATTCTGGTTCATTGTCTGAAAATTCCTTGATATGGCATGATAATATAGTTATAATGGGTTTGGAGATAACCATAGAGGAGTTTATAATTTGGCACAATCCCAAAAAGTACCTGATATAGAGATCGCCCACCAGACAAACCCGAATATTAAGCGCCTTTCATTATTATTTGTTCTCGTAATAGCCATCCTGACGTTCACCGTATACTTTAACGGCTTGAGCGGCCCGTTTTTATTCGACGACATTGTTTTAGTCAAGACGAACCCTCTTATTAAAAGCCTTTCGAACATTCCCGTATTCTTCAAAACGGATATTTTTTCTCATGACCCTGCCTCGAGGAACATAAGCAGTTCTTACAGGCCCCTTCAGACGGTATCTTACGCCGTCGACAGTTTGATGTGGGGAGGCGATGCATTCGGGTTCCACCTTACAAACGTTCTTATCCATATATTCAATGCGCTTCTCGTCTTCTTCCTGCTCAAGAAAATATTTGGAGACCGGTATTTCGCTTTTTTTATCGCCCTCCTGTTCGGTATACATCCGGTAAATACGCAGAGCGTTACGTATATTTCCGGCAGGGCCGATCTTTTATCGACGATGTTTTCGCTGTTATCGCTATATGCCTATGTGAATTACAGGAAGACGCAAAAAACCCCATTTTTATGGTATTCCGGCATTGCATTTCTTGCCGCGCTCTATTCGAGAGAGACGTCGGGCATCGTAGTTCCGCTCTTGATAGCTCTTTATGAGGTTGTTTTTATGGCAGAAAAAGCCCGGTCATTCATGTTGACGAATATAATTCCTTATATCGCGGCTTTTTTACTTTATCTCCCTATGAGAGGCGCGGCGCTACACAATATCCTTCCGCAGAAGCTCGAGCTTGCCGGTATAGATATGGTCTCTAGGGTGCTGACCTCGCTCAAGACCCTGTTTATCGATATCAGGATCATTGCGCTGCCGTACGATCTCCATTTTGGAAGAAGCACCGGCGTGGAGCGTTCGATATTCACAAGCCCATCTGCGTTCGTCACAGCGATCGGTATCGTGATCGCGGGATATATAGTCTTCATCTGCTACAAAAAATGGAAAGCTTCACGGGGATGGACTTACGGAGTCATACTATTCGGGACGTTGTGGTTCTTTATGTCTATGGTGCCCCTTCTTAATATAGTGCCGTTACAGGTATTCCATTCGGATAGCTGGTTATATATGCCCTCCATAGGAATATATATGATATTTTTTGCGCTCTTACGCCTTGTATGGCAAAGCATTACGAGGATCAGCAGGGTATTAGGGGTGGTTGTCATACTTTTTGTGTCGGCAGCATACCTTTTGTACGGATATGCCACAATCAAACGCAATGAAGACTATAAAGATGAAATAAAATTCTACCTTTCCAGCGTTCAGTGGAGACCAAATGTGAAATTCTTCATGGTGATAGGTGGATTGTACGGACAGAGAGGCGATTATGACGCCGCCGTAAAATATTTGCGCAAAGCCATAGAGACGAACGAGATATATCCGTCTTATGAGGTCATTCCGGCTTACTATAACCTTGGAATAACGTATCTTAAGATCGCAGAATACGATAAAGCCCGTGAAGCATTTGAAAAGGTGATGTTATCCGGCAGTACATCCCTCAAGAGAGAAGCAGAAAAGCATCTCCAGAATATCCAGAGCATAAAAGCCAGATTTAATCCTCGTTAGTTTACAAAAAATCTTGTTATATTTCCCGCCATTCCACTAATCTCATGTTATATTTGTTATGAGGTTGAAAAAAAAGAAAGTAAGCATATTTTTTTTGACCTTATAGTAAGAGTAAATATAAAGTTTAACGAGGTGAATATGAAAAAATTTCTTATTTCACTTGTTATTGCCCTAACTTTACTAATTATAATGCCCATGACATCTTTTTCTGTCGAGGTTGGTGTTGCCAGTTACTATTCATATGAATGCGCTAGCCAGCCAATGGCAAACGGTGAAATATTCGACCCCGAAGAAAGGACATGCGCAAGCTGGTTCTATGATTTCGGAACACGGCTCATAGTGAAGAGCCTGGATACCGGACTCGCGACCGAGGTTACAGTTACTGACAGGGGCCCCAATAAGCGGCTTGTAAAAGAAGGACGAATAATAGACCTCTCCAAAAGAGCATTCCAGGATATCTACAGTCTCAGGCAAGGCCTCACCAGAGTTACGATCACCGTTAAAAAATTCTAAATCAAACTTTTTTCCCGCG
>JBAYFK010000076.1:0-7518 GCA_041667225.1 Candidatus Omnitrophota bacterium | reverse complement strand
GTTATACCGTAACGCATCGCTACGAGAGAGTGCGAGAGCTCATGCATGGTGACAAGGGCGAATACGCCCGTGACCAGGACAAGCCATTTCGGACCGCCCGACAGGACCAGCAGGAGGAGCAGGATGAACGTCACATGGATATTGATCCATATCCCGAATATCTTAAAAAGCTTTATGGAACCTTTCATTATATGTGGAGCACCTCTTTTAACGCCTTCTCTTCTTTGAACGGGCCTATGACCGCCAGGCTCAGATTCTCGTCGGTGAACAGCTTCTGCGATACCCTCATGATGTCCCCGGCCTTTACGTTATCGATGTTTTCCATGATCTTCTGTGTGCTGAAATCTTTTTCTCCGGAAAGAACTTTTTCTCCGAGCCATAGCATGAGATTCATCGTATCTTCCATCGCGAATAGAAGCTGCCCCTTATAATATTCCTTTGCCCTGCCCAGCTCTTCTTCCGGAACGCTCTCCACCTTCATCTTCCCGAGTATACCCAATATCACTTCCGTGGCTTTAAGCAATTTTTTATTATCGACGCCTGCGCCTATCGTGAACGCTCCGGTGTCTTCATACTTTCTTACGCCGGATGATATCTCATAGCAAAGGGCCATCTCATCCCTCACGATATGGAAAAGCCTAGACGACATATTCGCGCCCAGGATTATATTTACAAGGCTGAGCGCATGCCTTTCGGGACTGAATCTGTCCATCGCATGGAACCCCAGCGCCATATGGGTCTGTTCGGTCTCTTTAAAATTTACATTGAGAGAGCTGGACCTCTGCTCCCGCCGCACTTTTTCAAAACCGGGATTTTCCTTTTTAGTCTCTGACGACAGGTATTTTCTGCATATATCCACCATGCGCCCTTCATCTATACGCCCGGCGCCGATCGCCAGCATGTTCTTCGTGTTATAGAAAGTCTCCTTATACGCCACGATATCTTTTCTCGAGAGGCTCTTGACCGACTCGACGGTCCCGGCAAGCGGCAGCCCGAGAGGCTGTCCCGGCCACATGATCTCGGCCAATATCTCATGGACATGCTGGGCCGGCATATCCTTATACATATTGATCTCTTCGATTATTACGTTCTTCTCCTTCTCGATCTCCTCTTCATCAAGGCGGGGATTGAGCACCATATCGCTCAAGATATCTATTCCAAGGTCCGCATCTTTTGCAAGAAGCTTCACAAGGTAACAGGTGAACTCTTCAGAGGTGAAGCCGTTAAAACTTCCGCCGCGCCCTTCTATCTCCTCTTTGATCTTCCTCACGTCCCTCTTCTTAGTTCCTTTGAAGAGTAGATGTTCGAGGAGATGGCTTATGCCGCTATTAGTCTTATCTTCATACCTGCCTCCTGCGCGTATCCATATACCAAGCGACACCGATTCCATATGGCTCATCGGCCTCGATACAACCTTTAAACCGTTCTCCAAAATATCAACTTTATGCATTGTTCCAGTTATCCTTTCTTTCTGAAATCCATATACGTCTGCAATATGATCTGAGCCGCAAGCCTATCCGAAAGCATCTTCCTCTTGTGCCGGCTCATGTCGGCTTCAAGCATCACCCTCTCCGCTTGAAGGCTCGTCAGCCTCTCATCCCATGTCTTTATCGGGATCTCTATAGCCTTCGAGAGAGTATCCACGAATTCTATGACCTCTTTGGTCTTCGCGCTGTAGGTGCCGTTCATACTGATGGGCAGCCCGACGACGACCTCGGTTATACCGTTATCTTTGATAAGCTTCTTTATCACATCCAGATCCTTCGAAAGCTCGGTCCTATAGATAGAATCCTGCCCCTGAGCCGTGATCATAAGGCCGTCGCTGATCGCCACTCCGATGCGTTTTGTGCCGAAGTCCAGTCCCATTATCCTCATAAGATCTTCAATACCTTGCCCTTCTTTAAGACGAACTCTCTCGACTCGCGCCGCAGTATATCTATCAAATTTTCAAAACTCCCGACATCCTGCCACCCGTAAGACCCCGGAATGCAATATATACTGCGAGCCCTCTCCATGACAGCATAGTCTATGGATATTTCCGGCATCCTTCCATATTCCTTTTTGGACGGACGCGGAGAAATGAGCAGGCGGGTTATTTCAGGAACGAACTCCTCGATCAGCCTTAAAATGGCGCTTGCTTTGAATATATAAGTCCCGACATTCCACAGGTACCGCTTATCCTTCAAATATCTTTTTGCAGTTTTAAGATCGGGCTTTTCAACAAACTTATCTACTTCACATACGCCCTTTTCCTTCAGGCCTTTCTTCGAGCGGCCCGTCTTGATATACCCGAATCCGGTTGCGGGAAAATCCGGTTCTACTCCCAGACAGACAATACTGCCCTCACCGCGCTTCACGAACCTTACGCCTTTTTTAACGAATGCCAAAAATCTCTTCTCATCTTCAATATAATGGTCGGCCGGCAGAACTATCATAACGGCATCGCCATACTTTTTTTCCAGTATACCGGCCGTAAGCGCTATCGCGGGAGCCGTATTGCGCGATACGGGCTCAAGGACCAGGTTCTTCCAATATACCCTAGGAAGATCTTTTTTCAGTAAAGAAGAGTGGAGAGAATTTGCAACTACATAAACATTGCGGGACGGTACTATCTCTCTTACTCTGTCTACGGTCCTTCTCAACATCGTCTTCCTATCCCGTGTTATGGATAGAAAAGGTTTGGGTTTTGCATCCGTCGATAGAGGCCTTAGCCTCTTACCCTTCCCCCCGGCCAGTATGACGGCGTATACGCCGTCAGCATTATTATGCATTATGGACTGCTCTTGCCAGGGCCTTGGTAAATCTTGAGGCCTTTGACACTATGCCGGATACGCTCTTGGCGTTATCTTTGATCACCTTGACTATGGCGCTTCCAACGATAACACCATCGGAGATCGACGCCACTTTCTTAGCCTGTGATGGGTCGGATATACCGAAACCTACACAGACGGGCAGTTTAGTCATCGATTTTATGCGCTTCACTTTCGATCTTATCTCAATAGGCAGAGACTTGCGCGCTCCTGTCACTCCGGTCAATGATACATAATAGATGAACCCGGATGAAAGGCTTGCTATCTTCCTTAATCTTTCGGGTGTAGAGGTCGGAGCGGCGAGGAATATCACTGCCACGCGCGACGAGCGAGCCAGCCGAAGGAGGTCTTGAGCCTCTTCATACGGCAGATCCGGCACTATGACGCCGTCGACCCCGGCGAGGCGGCAGTCTTTGGCAAATCTTGACAGCCCATACTTAAAGACAGGATTGTAATATGTCATGAATACGATCGGTATGGAGGTCGTGCTTCTCAGGGCCTTTACCATTTTAAATATAGCCGCCAGGTTTACCTTACCCTTAAGAGCCCTTTGAGAAGCCGCTTGGATCGTGGGGCCGTCTGCAACGGGGTCAGAGAACGGTATGCCGAGCTCTATGATGTCAACGCCCGACTTTTCCAGTTCCGGTACAAGCTTTGCCGTAACAGAGAGGGATGGATCACCCGCCGTTATGTACGCTATGAACGCTTTCTTACCTTGGGCCTTAAGCGCTTTAAATTTTTTTTCTATCCGATTATCCATGTTGCGTCACACCTTCTTTATATCCGCCTCTGCCTCTTTAAGCAGGATCGGATAATTTAGGACCAGTTCGTTATCGAGCAATATCTCGACCCAGTACTTACCGGGCGCCGGGAATACAAGGTTATTGAATTTTGATATGAGCGTATGGTGCCTGTCAATATCCTGGATCTCGAAATGCTGCTCGTCCGTCTGGAATATTAGAGCGTTATTCTTTGGGTTCACTATGCGTATCTTCTGCATGAACGAGCCCTGCCCCTTACACCAGCGGTTGGCTACAAATAGCGACGGGTGCGTCGCCGGAAATTTCCTGGCGTTTATAGCCTCAAATAGGCCCAAAAGCATGAACTTCCCGTTGTCCTCCCGGCGGACATCGTCGCACATCACCGAGAACTGCAGATTTGGTTTTATACTCATCGTTGTCATAGAACCCCTCTCACAATATCTATATCCTTATCCCCTCTACCGGACAAGCAGACCACTATGGTCTTATTCTTCGGCAGCTTCTTTGCCATCTTTGCGGCGTAATAGACGGCATGGGACGATTCGAGGGCCGGTATGATACCCTCCGTCCTGGTAAGGAGGGAGAATCCGGCAAGCGCTTCCTTGTCCGTAACCGCGACATATTTTGCCCTGCCCGTACTTTTGAAATACGAGTGCTCGGGCCCTACCCCCGGATAATCGAGCCCTGCCGATATCGAATGGGCGTTCAGCACCTGGCCGTCCTTGTCCTGTAATAGATAACTCTTAGCGCCGTGCAGGACCCCTACGGAACCTCTACACAGGCTTGCTGCATGTTTACCCGTACTCAATCCCAGGCCTGCGGCTTCAACTCCTATCAATTTCACCTTATCCTTGATGAACGGATAGAATAGTCCCATAGCGTTCGACCCGCCTCCTATGCACGCCACAGCATAATCGGGGAGCCTGCCCATCGTCTTCATGAACTGCTTTTTAGTCTCAAGCCCTATGACCGACTGGAATTCCCTGACTATCATGGGATATGGGTGAGGCCCGGCTACAGTACCTATTACGTAATATGTATTATGTACATTGCCTACCCAATCCCTGACCGCCTCATTCATCGCATCCTTCAGGGTCTTCGAACCGCTCGCTACCGGATTGACTTTAGCTCCCAGGAGTTTCATCTTGAAAACGTTTATGGACTGGCGTTTTATATCTTCTTCGCCCATGAATACTTCGCATTCAAGGCCGAACAAGGCCGCTACGGTCGCCGTCGATACTCCATGCTGCCCTGCGCCAGTCTCAGCTATCACGCGCGTCTTCCCCATCCTGAGCGCAAGAAGCACCTGGCCGAGCGTATTATTGATCTTATGAGCGCCCGTATGCAGAAGATCTTCCCTTTTAAGATAGATCCTCGCTCCTCCCATCTTAGCCGTCAGTCTTTTAGCGAAATATAACGGTGTAGGCCTGCCCGCGTAATCGGCAAGATATCCGGCAAGTTTTAATTTAAAGCCCTTATCCGAGCTAGCTCTCTTATATTCCTTCTCCAATTCTGCTAAAGCTGTCATCAGGGTTTCCGGGAAAAATTTCCCGCCGAAACCGTCGTAGTATCCTCTTTTATCCGGTAGCATCATTCCGCCTTCCTGACATTATCTATGAATTTTTTCATAAGTTCATGGTCTTTCTTGCCGGGGCTCTTTTCCACCCCGGTAGAAACGTCTACCCCGTAGGGAGCCAATTCCTTTATCGCCGACTGTACGTTCTTCGGAGTGAGCCCCCCGGACAAAATGACCGGCTTCAACACTTCGAAATCTTTCAGCAGGTCCCAGTTAAAGACCTCTCCCGTACCGCCGCGGGCGTCTACGCTAAACGTATCGAACAGATAGAAATCGACATCGTATTCATTGACCTTTTTCAGGCTCTCCTTGTCCTTAAGCCTGAATGCCTTTATGACCTTGTAAGAGCCTTTGAAGCTTTTGCAGTATTCCGGTGTCTCATCCCCGTGGAATTGCAGGATATCGAGCGCGGCATCCTGGGCTATCTCGAGGACTTTAGCCCTCTCTTCGTTCACGAAGACACCGGCGCGTTTTACGGACTGCGGAAGTTCGTTCACGATATCTTCTGCGGTCCTCGGCTCGACATACCTTTTTGAATCTTTGCTGAATACGAACCCGAGCATGTCCACGCCCATCTCCGACGCAGCCAGAGCATCCGTCTTATTCGTTATGCCGCATATCTTTATCTTCGTCATGTCCCGTACCTCATGAGCTCGCGCATCTTGGCCCCAATGTTATCCGCTTCCATGAGCGCTTCTCCTATAAGGACCGCGTTGACGCCGAGCGATTTAAGGAACATTATATCTTCATGGCACTTTATGCCGCTCTCCGACACTATCACCTTATTCTGCGGTATTAGCCTTATCAGCTTCTGCGTAGTGGCCAGGTCTACCTTAAAAGTATGAAGATCCCTGTTGTTGATGCCTATGATTGACGCTCCAGCCGCGACCGCTTTATCGAGGTCCTCTTCATTATGTATCTCGTTAAGTACATCCAGCCCGAGAGAAGTCGCCAGGCCGTGAAATCTGGCCAGCTGGTCTGCGGACAGTAATTCCGCTATAAGGAGTATCGCATCCGCACCGGCAACGACGCTTTCATATATCTGGTACTCGTCTATAATAAAATCTTTTCTGAGGATGGGAAGCGATACGCTCTCCTTCACCTTCTTTATGTATTCGAGCCTGCCCTCAAAGAATCTCTCGTCCGTAAGGACGGATATTGCGCCCGCGCCGTTCGCCTGATAGGTGACGGCTATCTTGACCGGGTTAAAATCACCCCTGATTATACCCTTTGACGGAGAGGCCTTCTTGATCTCAGCTATCAGGCTCATATGGTGAGGGCGGGATATCATCTTCTTAAAAGTACTTTTGACGCAGATATTACCCGCCTCTTTAATGATAACCTCAAGAGGCTTTGCGTTCTTTGCCGCTTCGACTACCTTCACCTTTTCTTCTATTATCCTGGGCAGTATCATATATTGGTTATTTCTATCAGTTTCAAAAGTTTTTCCAGAGCTTTCCCGGAATCTATCGACTCCCCTGCTATGGAAATACCATCTTTCATATCTTTTGCCTTAAACCCGCTGACGAGCGCGGCGGCAGCATTTAAAAGCACCACATCGCGTCTCGGACCGCGCTCTCCCTTTAACACGGACAGGACGATCTCTGCATTCTCCTTTGCATTTCCCCCTTTGATCGAATCGAGCGGAGCTCTCTTCATCCCGAATTTTTCGGGCGTCACATAATAAGTCCTTATCCTGCCGTTCTTGAGTTCCGTTATCCTGGTCCTTCCGGTGATCGTTATCTCGTCTAAGGTATCCATACCATAGACGACAAAGGCCCTCTTGGCCCCGAGGTTCTTCAGAACACGAGCCATCGTATCGGTTAGCAGAGCATCGTAGACCCCCATTACCTGGCTCGTGGCATTCGCAGGATTCGATAATGGCCCGAGCAGATTGAATATGGTCCTTATCCCTATTTCTTTACGCGGAACTATCGCATATTTCATGGCATTATGGAAAAGGGGCGCATACATGAAACCTATGCCGATCTCCATGACGCATCTCTGGACTAGATCCGGCCCCACCTCCAGTTTTACACCGAGCGCTTCCAGCACATCGGCGCTGCCGCACTGGCTTGAAGCGCTACGGTTACCGTGTTTGGCGACTTTGAGCCCCGCGCCCGCCACTACAAATGCCACGGTAGTCGATATATTGAACGTATTTGTACCGCTGCCTCCGGTCCCGCATGTATCGACGACCGTCTCTTTGTCTATATTGATATCGTCCCTGTCTATATCGACGAGCTTTGTGCCGGTGTGGATGTGTACGGACTTCTCCCGCATGACCTTAGCCGCTCCCGTGATCTCCTCTACCGTCTCGCCCTTCATTCGCAGGGCCGTCACGAAAGAGCCTATCTGCGAATACGTAGCC